>JBDRCJ010000145.1:0-3799 GCA_043821805.1 Patescibacteria group bacterium | reverse complement strand
TACATAACCCATATCAGCTGGGTCAATTTTTAGGGTCAAAAGAACACCCATTTCATCTACTGTCCGTTCCACTGATACAGCATCAGGGGTTGAGACAATAAATTTTACAATAAATTCCAAGAACTCTTTATCTTGTTCTTTACCTGCCATAATTTTGTCTTTTCTTCCAAACTGACTAACTTGTTTTTCATTCGCCAGGTTTGAAAGAGCTCATTTTAATTATTATCTTTTGCCGATATATAAATTTGGCAAAATTCATTAGCGATATTATATTATAGCATGTTATGAGAATTTGTCAAGAGTTAGTTACTCTTGATTTTTTTTCTCAATATTTTCCTTATTCTCTCCGCCTGATTCTTTTTTTAATTCTTCTGTCTTAAGTTCGGCTGATTTTTGTTCAGTTTCTTTATTTTCTAGTATTTTACCTGGTATTTCTTTTACTTTTTCTTCACTTTTTTCCTCTGGTTTTTCCTCTGGTTTTGGCGTCGTTGGCTCTTCTTTCATTTCTTCTTTTTTTTCTGAGATCTGCTTTTCTTCACTTTTTTCTCCTTTTTCTTCTGATTTTTTTTCATCTTTCTTCTTCTTTCCTTGTTTGGCTGCTTTTATTTTTTTACCTTCGATAAGTTCTTTTTCTATTAATAAATTATTAACCGTAACAGACATCTGTGCTCCTTTACTTAACCAATATTTAATCCTATCTGCTTTGACATTTAGGTCTTTTGTATGAGGGTTATATGAGCCAAATATTTCTAAAGCTCGGCCATAAGGGTCTTTAGCCTTTTCAGAAATTATCAGGCGGTACATTGGTTTATTTTTTTTACCAATTCTTGATAATCTTATTGCTAACATTTATTGGAATTTTCCAGTAACGATAACAAAAAATAGACTGTTATTGTCTACCGGGTTTAAAATAGTAGATTAATAAATTAATAAGCACTAATATATTAACTTAAATATTTATAAAAGTCAACCTTTTGAATAAATTGGTCGGGGTGAGAGGATTTGAAGCTCCTCGGTGCCATCCTCGGGGCAGAAACGGGACAACAGGGTCGGTCTTCTGCTCCCAAAGCAGACTTTTTTATTTTGTCGGGGTGAGAGGATTTGAACCTCCGGTCTTCTGCTCCCAAAGCAGACGCCCTAAACCACTAGGCCACACCCCGAAATTTAAAATTGTCGATTGGCGATTTTCGATTAAATTAACCAAACAATATTCGACAATCGAAAATCGCCAATCGACAATTTAGACTGTGCCCCGGGTCAGAATCGGACTGACGACACAAGGATTTTCAGTCCTTTGCTCTACCACTGAGCTACCGAGGCATTATAATGGCGGTATTGATGATTTAATAGGCTTTTCAGGTATTTTATAAATTACTTTGTTGCGGGGGCCGGATTCGAACCGGCGACCTCCAGGTTATGGGCCTGGCGAGCTGCCAACTGCTCTACCCCGCTATATTATGTTTTTGTCTGGCGTTCCAACAACTTCGAGACTACCCCGCCATACGTTTATTTTAATCTCTTGTTTTATAATTTTTAAGTTATTACAATGTATAATTTTAGAAATTAGAAATTAGGACTTAGGATTTTATCAATGTGGGCATGCCTGGATTCGAACCAGGGACCTTATCTTTACCTGCCAGACTTGCCTTTTTGGCATTTATAAAAATACCTGAGTTCACGTGGGCGCACATGGATTCGAACCATGGACCTCATCCTTATCAGAGATGCGCTCTAACCAACTGAGCTATGCGCCCAAATTTTTATATCTTATTATAGATTTTAATAGGCAGTCTAGGCAGGCGGGTCAGAGATGCGCTCTAACCAACTGAGCTACATGCCCATTTTTCGATGTACGGCGGGCAGGTCAGACATGCGTTCTAGCCAGCTGAGCTACATGCCCGAGATTAAATTAGTAAAAAAGAGCCTTGGGTAAGCTCAATAATAATATAACAGACAGGTTTAAAAAACGCAAGGAGCTTGACAATTTTAAATTAAATGTTATGATTAATAAGGTTATATTTAATTAATATTTATATTTATGCCAAATATTAAATCAGCAAAAAAAGAATTAAGAAAAAGCGCTAAGCGTCAGGCTCGAAATCTAAAAATAAAGAATGATTTAAAGAGCTTAATAAAAAAAAGTCGAAAAGCGATTGAAACTAAAGACGCTAAGGCTAAAGATATTGTTAGTGAAGCTAAAAAATCTTTAGATAAAGCAGCGCAAAAAGGAATAATAAAGAAAAATACTTGTAATCGAAATAAATCCAGACTGCAGCAAAAATTAAATAAAATATTAAAATAAATTGTAGTAAAAAGCAAAAAACTGGAGAGATAGTGCGAAACTCTACTTCCCAGTTTTTTGTTTTGCCGGTCTCTTAAAGCTATTTTGCTATCGAGAGGTCGGAAAAGGATAGCTCTTTATAAAAAATCGCGATTAACAAAGGCCCCGAAGCGGGGTTTTTGTTTTATGGGAATTTATATTTTTGCAACTAATAAATTCAGCATTACTTTAGAATCAGCCTGGCCAGTTTTCATTTGGTAATCAATTTTTATTAAATGACTAAAAATATTTTTTAGTGTTTCAAAATTAAAGTTACGTACTTGGTTAATGCCTTTTTGAATAATAAAGGGGTGAAGCCTTAGTTCGCTTATCATTTTTCTGGAGCTTAAGCCCGAATCAAGGCCTTGCCTTATTTGCAGTAAAATTTTAAATTGCCTGATAATCATATTCATTAAATAACTTTCAGTTAAACCAGCCTCGATTTGCTCTTCTAATAATTCAGTCGCTTGCGCTTTGTTCTTATTACTCAAGGCATCAGTTAAAGCAAAAATATTTTCGTCAAAATTACCCCTAACTAAGTTTTCAACATCTTCAGTTTCAATCGGCGTGGGTTTACCGCCCCTAGTTAATTTTGGCTCGATTCCTTCCTTGTAGTTTAATAATTTATTCACTTCGTTATTTATTTGCCATAAATCATTGCCGATTAAACTAATTAAAGTTTGGACTGCCTGGTAAGTAATTGCCCCGCCCTTAGCCTCGACCTGTTTTTTCGCCCAGCTTACTGCCTCAGTGTTTGATAATTGTTTAAATTCTTGGGTATATTTTTGTTTCACTAAAAAGCTAAAAAACTGATTTTGACTTTTATTTAATATTTTTTCTCGGCCGCTAGCATCGGCTAAATAAGCAGCGCTTTTCCCCCTGATATTTTTGGTAAAAATATTAGATTCCCAAAAAATAATTATAGTATCTTCTAAAACACTATTTTTTTCTTTTAATAAATTAGCTACCTCAGCCAGAACAGCCGAGTTTTTATTTAAAAAGATATCTTCAATAATAACTAAGCGTTTCGAAATAAGTAAAGAGCGAGGGCTAATTTTTTCATTCAGTAGCGCTAAAGTAATAGTTTTGCCATCAAGAATAAAAATATTATTACCGGTTTGGTCAATTTCACGGATAAATTTAGCTTTTAGCTGGTATAATTTTTCCCGGCTTCTAAAAGTATCTTGGCCGAAAAGAAAAATAATCATATTGTTGAATTTTTTCGATTATTTTGCTAAAATTTAAGTATAATTAATTTAACTTATAATTATAAAAAATGCAAACAGCTAGATGCCCAGCCTGTAATAGCGATGTGGTTGTTGAGGATGGAATTTATGAGCACGATTTAGTAGATTGCGCTAATTGCGGAGTCCAGTTAGAGATTATTTCTCTGCACCCCTTGCAATTATCAGAATTAAGTCCTGAAGATGAAAATGGGGCAGAGGAAGATGATTTTAAGGATGAATAAACTTAATATTT
>JBDRCJ010000144.1:0-5508 GCA_043821805.1 Patescibacteria group bacterium | reverse complement strand
AGTGTTTTACCCAAAAAATTAGATTAAAATTTAAGCGCGTAATTACTTATAATAATTTACAAGGAGGAAACATATGTCTTTATATCGCCATATTTTAAGCCAAGCTTGGCAAGTTACTTGGCAAAATAAATATTTATGGTTTTTCGGCTTATTCGCTGTATTGATTGGCAGCAGCGGTGAGTATGAAGTTTTTATTCGGGGAACTGGGGGTGATTTAAGCCAGAATTTTTTTCCAAACTTTAGGAGTATTATAGAAACAGGCGTATTTAGTGGCCAAACATTTTCTAATATTGGCTCCTTATTTAAAACTGACCCTTTATCAATGTTCATTCTGATTATTATTAGTTTAATAATCTTTGCGCTTTTTATGTTTTTAGTTTGGTTAGCGATTGTTTCACAAATTGCTTTAGTAAATAATTCAGCTAGCATTATTAATGGCAAAAAAAGAAATTTTCGGGATGGAATTATGGCTGGGATGAAAAATTTTTGGCCGATTCTGGGTTTAAACGCTTTAATAAAAATTATTATTTTTTTCGCCTTTGTATTAATTAGTTTGCCGATTATTTTATCAATCGCTTCGAACTCTTGGCAATTAGCAAATTTATTATATATTATTCTATTTATTATTTTTATTCCGGCAGCGATATCATTTGCTTTTATGGTTAAGTACGCTATTGCTTACGTCATAATTAAAAATAGCAGTTTTTTTGACTCCATTGTTGAGGGTTGGCTCTTATTTAAAAATAATTGGTTAGTCAGCATTGAAATGGCTTTTGTATTATTTTTTATTAATTTTTTAGTCGGTTTAGCCATTGTTTTAGCATTATTAATTTTAGCCATTCCGTTTTTATTTTTAGCCCTGCTTTTTTATAATTTAGCTAGTTTAGCTGGGTTTTGGATAGTGATTATGCTTGGGATAATTAGTCTTTTATTTATAATTATCGCTGGTGGCGCGGCCTTAGCTACCTTCCAAATTTCTTCTTGGACAGGACTATTTCTTAAATTAGTAAGCAAGGGAGGCACTAGCAAAATATTAAGAATAGTAAAGAATTTTAAAAATTAGAATATTAAATAATACATTTTTAATAAGGGAAGGCGAAATCCTTCCTTTATTTATTTTTAAGACTTTGTTATGATATTAATAATGCGAATGCATTTTTGCTATTTAATTAATTAGGTGAAAATAATGCAAATACTGCAAATGAGCGAAATATAATGCGAATCCGCGAATTACATGCGAATATTGCAAATATGCGAATAATAATGCGAAAGAGCGATCCGCCAGCTGGCGGAGCGAATACTGCGAATAATGTAATGAGTATACTGCTAATTTCGAAACGATTAAGATGCAAATTTTAATATTTTAAGTTTTTTATATAATTTATGGGTAAAGACACGCTGTCAATTGAAGATTTAATGGATGGAGCGGCTGACGCGACTGATGATCAGAGCGCCCAGTCAAAATTTTCGCAAAAACAGCAAGAAATAAAATTAAAAGAAACTGAGCGAGCCACTGAGAATAAGGCCGCTAGCTTAAGTTTGCCTTATATAAATTTAGTTGGATTTTCAGTTAGTGTCGAAGCGATTGCGCTAATTGAAGAAAATTTAGCTAAGGAGCTTAGCACAGTTTGTTTTTACTATGATGGCAAAAGAATAAAAATTGCTTCTACTGAACCGGCTAACCCAGCGCTTAAGAATAAGATAGAGGAGCTAAAAAATAAGTATCATTCGGAAATAAAGTTATACATATGTTCAGAGCATAGCTTTAATTATGCTATGAAATTATATAAGATGGTATCAAAAACAAGAGAAGCTATTAAGGGTATTAAAATTGAGCAAAAAGATTTAGATAAATATAGCGAACAATTCACTTCTTTTAAAGATTTACAAAACCAGATTAGTAAAATCGAAACTACTGATATAGTTACTTTAATTATGTCCGCGGCAGTAAAGTCAGGTTGTTCAGACGTCCATATAGAAGCTGAAGAAAACGAAATTAAAGTGCGTTTCCGCGTTGATGGTATTTTACATGACGTGGCTGTACTAGAGAAAGAATTATGGAAAAAAATAATTTCTCGGTATAAAGTATTAGCCGGGGTAAAGATAAATATTAGCGATAAGCCGCAGGACGGACGATTTTCCATATTTACTAAAGCTGGGCGGCTTGATATTAGAGCTTCTTTTTTACCGACAAATTTTGGCGAAAGCGTGGCTTTAAGATTATTGCGGCCAAGTGATACTGGATTAAATTTTGAAGATTTAGGATTAAAGGAAGATGCTTTTAAAATACTTAAACAGCAAATTGAACGTCCAAACGGCATGGTAGTAACTACCGGTCCGACTGGTTCAGGTAAGACAACCACTCTATATGCAATTTTAAAAAAATTAAATAATCAGGGAACAAAAATAATTACTATTGAAGACCCAATCGAATATCAGTTAGAGGGGATTAACCAGTCGCAAGCCTCTGAAAAATATGGTTTTGCCCAAGCTTTACGTTCAATAATCCGTCAGGACCCTGATATTATTATGATCGGCGAAATTCGAGATTTAGAAACAGCCGAAATCGCTATCCAAGCGGCCTTAACCGGACATTTAGTTTTATCTACTATTCACACCAATGATTCTATCGGCGCCATTCCTCGGTTTTTATCAATGGGTACTAAGCCGTTTTTATTGGCTCCGGCGATTAACGCCATAATCGGCCAGAGGCTAGTTCGGCGGCTTTGCCAGAAATGCAAGCAAGAAGAAAAAGTTGATGAAGATTTACAAAAAGACGTTATAGAAGCACTTAACGAATTGCCTGAAGAAAAAAAACAAAAATTAGATTTAAATAATTTAAAATTTTACAATAGTCGTGGCTGTCCAGCTTGCCAAGAGATCGGTTATAAAGGAAGAATTGGGATATTTGAAATTTTAATAATGAACTCGGAATTTGAAAAAATAATTATATCTGGTAAAATTAGCGAATATGATATTCGAGAAATTGCTAAGAAGCAGGGAATGATAACTATGATGCAGGATGGTTTATTAAAGGCTTTAAAGGGTTTAACCAGCGTTGAGGAAATATTTAGAGTAGCCTCGCAAAAGTAAATAATTTAATGCGAATCAGCGAATTATATGCGAATATTGCAAATAACATAACACGAATTCGCGAATGTAAGCGAATGACACGAATTTGGAATCGGGAATTTGGAATTAAGTAAATAGTTTCTATATCAATACAGATCCTAATTACTAATTCCTAATTCCTAATTTCTAAAAAATGATTAATAAAAAATTTATTCAAAAATTAAAAAAAGATTTTGATCAGCGGGAAGGTGAAAGAAGGCAGATAATTAGTTTGTCAAATATTGTTTTGCATGATTCAAAAAGGGTAATTTTTTCCTTGCACCGCGGCAATGTTAATGAAACTAGTGGAAAATTAAAGGAAATTGAAAAAATTCTAACTAAGCTTGAAAAAAAGTTTGGTCAAGTCCGAATTAATGAAGTAGGCGCTTATAAAGCTGGCGTGGAAGAATATGTTGAGGCGAAAATGTTTTATTTAGTAATGCAGGGGAAGAAAGTCGACAGTATTAAAGGAATTAACCTTAACTATGATAGTTATTTAGGAGGAATATGCGATTTAACTGGTGAGCTTGTTAGGCGTGCGATAAATCAAGCGGCGACTGGAAATTTAAAAGAAGTGGAGAAAACAAAAAATATTATTAATGATATTATGGCCGAGCTGGTTGAATTTGATATGACCGGGTATTTACGCACTAAGTATGATCAGGCAAAAAATAATTTAAAAAAGATTGAGCAAATTGGATATGAGATAAAGATTAGAAAATAGGAGTTAATTAATTTATATATTGTTATGACTAATAAAAATTTTCAAAAAGGCATCGGGGCTCTAAGTATTGTATTAATTATTGCAATTGCTTTATTACTATGTAGCAATGCCATAACGATTTTTTATTTATATTCAAAAAATAAAGCTAACGATGCTAATAAGTTAAATAATATATCTGATAATGTTATTGAAAGTGGGGGTGAAAATACTGATAGTAGTGGAAAAAATGGTGACGAAAATAATGAATCTGATGATATTAACGAAGATGGAGGAATAGAGGAAAATTTAGTAAAAGGAGAAATAAAAATTAAATGGAATGAATGGCCGGTAATTTCCGATGTATGGACTATTTTTGATTACAGTAATATTAGCAATAAAATAGAGCAATATAATAAAGAAAATCAATATAGCGATTTAACAGTTGATAGTTATTTAAATAAATTTAAGATTTATAAAGTTGGTAAAGTTGAGAACGGTGAATATTCCGGGAGAGACTTATTTATTATTACCTTTAGGCCCGAAGGCCCAAGTTTCCGAGATTCTATGTATCGGGTTATAAAAATTGAGAAAGCTCTAGTCTTGTTGTCTAATTATTCAGATTCACCTTGGGGAATTGACGAAAAATTATTTACTTTAAATGACAAAATAATAATATCTAATTTAGATATTGAAGAAAAAATTATTGAACCAAAAACCGGCATTAAATTAATTAAAGAAGAATCTCCTCCTCTTGAATTATTTCAAACTTTAGATAACCCTAAAAAATTATTTGAATATAAAGAAGGAAAATTTTTATATAGAAATACCAAAGATTATTGTTTTATTGCTAAGGCGAATGACGGAACATTTAATAAATATTATTTTAAATTTAATTTTTCTAATAAAAATGAAGATAATGAAGGCGATATTGGAATGATTTCATTTATTCCCGAAATTACTTGGAGCAATGGAGAGAAAAATATTTATGAATATGTTTCCAGAGAATTAGGTTGCAGTTTAAGCTGTTATGATTATGCTAATTACCTTAATAATAATTCTGATCTGCAACTGGCTGGTCTAACAAACGGCGGAGAAAAAATATATGAATTTAATGACGTAAATTTTAAGTTGGACGGAGAAGAAGATAGTTATTTAAAAAATTTATATGATAATATTTATATTGCCAATAATCAAGATAAGGATTTTGAATATTTTATTAATAATAAGCCAATTATTTTTTGGCAAGATCCATTTGGTAATTTTATAGAATTTAGAAATACGGAATTTCAACCTCAAGCAGAGTGCGGTAAACCAGTGATATATTTATATCCAGAGGCAGAAATTGACGTGCAGGTATATGTAAGTCCATCCGGAGGTTTTACCAAAACCGAACCGGCTTATAACAATGGCTGGAAAGTCAGAGCTAATCCGGACAGCGAGATATATAATTATAGTGATAAAAATATTTATCCATATTTATTTTGGGAAGGGTACGCCTTGGACTATGAACGTCCAGAACAAGGTTTTGTTGTAAAAAAAGAAAATATAAAAGAATTTTTAGAAGCTAAATTACTTCAGTTAGGTTTAATCAAAAAAGAATACGACGAGTTTATTGAGTTCTGGCTGCCTAAGATGCAAGAAAAAAATTATTATTTTATTACCTTTGTTCCGCGAGAGGAATTTGATAAATTAGC
>JBDRCJ010000143.1:0-2882 GCA_043821805.1 Patescibacteria group bacterium | reverse complement strand
ACAAGGCCGGAAATAACGCAGCAGAACAGGGAGAAAAGCAAAAAAATCAAAATCAATTTAGTGAAGGAAATGGTCCAAACGAGGATGCTCTTAATCGTCGCAGCCAAGTTTCTAATGCAGTGCAAGAGATGCTTCAAGTAGCTGATCGACAGGGAGGGATTGGTGAGCAGGTGAGGCTAATCGCCCAGCAGCAAAATCAGGGGGAAGAACAGATGGAACAGGCAATGGAAATAGTAAAAAATAGAGGACGGTTAAAGAAATTTTTATTAGGCCCAGATTATAAAAATTTAGAAACTGTAGAAGAAAAACTTAATCAATTTGATGAGCAATTAGAAAATTTAAAAGATTTAAGCGAAACTGTAGAGAATTCTAGCGATCAGGAAACGCTCACTAACCAGATTACTATTATGGAGCAGGTACGTAATCAGTTGCAGAACGAAGTGATGGTTGAAAAAAAGAGTTTTGGTTTATTCGGCTGGTTAATAAAATTATTTACGAGATAATTGAAATATTACGAATTTGCACAATATAAAAAACCCAGAAAATATTTATTTGGGTTTTTTATATTTTATTTTTATTCACCAAGGTAGAGGAGGCTATACATAATTGCAATTCCTAGTAAAATTATTATTAGCTGGCCAAATGAATATAAGGGGCGGGTATCTTTTTTTAATTCTGGAATTAAATCAGCCGTGGCAATATAAATAAAGCCGCCAGCGGTGAAGGGAATGATGATAGTTGAAAAATTATCTATCCGCGTGCCGATTAGTAAAGCGATAAAACCGCCGAATAAAGCAGTCAAGCCGACTAGAAAATTTAAAAGTAAAGCTTTTTTTCGGCTAAAGCCAGCATGGATTAAAACGCCAAAATCAGCCATTTCCTGAGGAATTTCATGGATGATAACCGCGATTGAAGTAACTACCCCCAGGGGGATGTTAATTAAAAATGAGCCGGCGATTATTATACCGTCGATAATATTATGAAATCCATCGCCGACTAAATTCATTATCCCTAAAGGATGGGGGTGCGCTTCAGAAGTCGGAATATGGCAATGGCGCCAATGGATAATTTTTTCTAAAACGAAAAAAACTATTATACCATTAAGTAGCCAGAGCCAAACAGCTAAATTTTTCGTATTTTTTTCAACCACCTCCGGGATAAGATGCAGAAAAGCCCCGCCCAGCAGAGTACCGGCGGATAAACTAACAAAAAATAAACTGATTTTATTTAATTTTTCCTTCGGAATCGCTAAAGTTAAGGCGCCGATAAAGGAAATTAAAGAAATAATAGTTATGCTAGAAAAAGTATAAATATATGTTTGTAACATATTATTTTATTGATTTTTTAGAAATTATGTTAAAATCTTAAATCTAAAATCATCAATCATAAATTAATTCATCCTTTTGCCACTACTAACCCCCAGACTTCTCTCGCCCCGTTTTTTTTTAAGACTCGGGCGCACTCGTGTAAAGTCGAGCCGGTAGTAACTACATCATCTATTAATATTATATCATGATTTGTTAAATTTTTTGCCTGCCAGGAAAAGCAGTCTAAAATATTTTTCTGCCGTTCAGTTTCGCTTAATTTTGCCTGCGGCTTTTTATGTTTAATTCTTTTTAGATCGTTTATTAGCGGCCGGTGAAAATTTTTCGCCACAATTTCCGCAATCATTCGCGACTGGTTAAAACTGCGCCAGCGTTCGCGTTTTTTATGAAGCGGCACTGGAATAATTATTGAATGGTTAAAATTAAGTAATATATTGGGTGTATTTTTTAATACCTCAAATCTGCGCCAGTTTAAATTTTCCTTAATATCAGCTGGTTTTAACCTTGCTTGGTTAATTAAATTGCGTAGAAATAATGATAAATAATTACCTAAAGTTAAAGAAATATTTTTAACAAAGCGATATTTTAAATTTTTTATCAAATTTTGAATAATTTTATTTTCATAATCGCCGGCAATCCAGACACCGTCTAAAAAATATTTTGGCAAACATTCAGGGCAAAATTCACCAAATTGATTATTCTTTTTACATTCTAAACAATGCTGACTTTTTTTAAAAGTTAAACGGTGAAAGCAGGTATTGCATAGCCAGGCTCCTTCTTGTCCGCAATCTAGACAATTTGTCGGGAAAATTAAATCTAAAAAGAAATCACGCAGAAGGCTCGCGTGATTTTTTAAAATGTTAATTTTCATGACCTTATATCTTATAAAATTCCTTTTTATATTATTTTTTATTTTTTTTATTAAATAGGTAAAACAGGCAAAAAATAATAAACGGCACTCCGACTATTAGCATGCTCACTAGTAAAGAAAAATAATTTCCAGCAATTAGGTTGTAGATTTCCATGGCAATAAATAAAATAACAATTAAAAGTCATAAAATTTTTTTTGTATCCTTAGCCATAAATCTTCATAACCCATAACATGTAACACAAAACACAGAACACAGAACAAAAAACATACATCTCCGTAACCCGTAACTCGTAACTTCTTAATTCTTATTTCTAACTTCTTACTTCGCCCCTACTTCCTACTTTCTAATTCCCACTCGTTAGCTCTACTTTAATTCTATTTTATGAATGCTCATTGTGGCATTATCGGTAAAATATAAATACCGGCCATCTTGAGAAATTATTAAGTCGGACATTGAATAACTTTCATCAGGGATAGCGATTAGCTTTTTTAGGCCAGTTCGGATATCAATTTTATATAAATAATCAGTAGTTGTTTCCGCTAGTTCGGGAAAAAGTCCGGCGCCAGCTGGTAGCTCATTTGGCACAGCGCAGTATAAATCAGTCTCACTATTAAAAGTGCATTTGCTGGCCCAGGTTTCAACTTTTAAATTTTTTCTGTCTGAGCCAATAGCTTCACCCTGGGCA
>JBDRCJ010000142.1:0-3080 GCA_043821805.1 Patescibacteria group bacterium | reverse complement strand
CTGCAGGATAAGATGGTGATTTAATTTTAGATTTATGAATGAAGAATGATGAATGTTGTTTGAGGTTATATTAATTATATTCTTTTTTTAAAAAATGGAAAATGTCAATAAAAAATTAATAATTGGTTTTATAACATATGGTCAGGCTACGGCAAAATACTTGCCGTATTTTTTAATGAGCTTAAAGAATCAGACTTTTAAAGATTATATAGTTTATGCTATTGATAATAGCCGCGAGGAAGATAATGAAAACGCTACATATATTAAAGAAAATTATCCAGAAGTAAACCATAAATGGGCGGGGAAAAATCTAGGCTTTGCCCGAGCGTATAATAAGCTAATAAAAAAAGCGATTGAACTTGAGACAGAATATTTTTTAGTAATTAACCCTGATATTATTTTAGAAACTACCGCAATTGAAAAAATGTTAGAAGCCCTAGATAATAATAAAGATTTAGGCGCTGTTAGCCCGAAATTATTAAAATGGGATTTTAAGAATAATAAAAAAACAGACTTGATTGACACTTGCGGGATAAAAATTTTACCAGGTTTAAGATTTATTGATTTAGGCCAGGGAGAAGTAGACAAAGGACAATATGAAAGTCCTGAAATTTTAGGGCCAAGCGGGGCTTGCGGCATATACAGAATTGAAGCTTTCAAAAAAGTAGCTTTCACAAGAGTAAAAAAATCAATTATTAAAAGTCGTTCTACTAAAAGCGATCGCTTTGAATATTTTGATGAATTAATGTTTATGTATAAAGAGGATTGCGATTTAGCTTATCGCTTATTTTTAGACGGCTATAAAGCAAAATGTGTTTCTGAAGCTATCGGGTATCATGATCGGACTGTCCAAGCTAAAGGCGGAAGTAATTTAGAAATCGCTAGAAATAGAAAAAATAAAACTAAGCAGGAAAAAATATGGTCATTTTTTAACCAGCAAATAATATTTATAAAATATTGGGAATTGCAGTCTTGGCAGAACGTAATATCAATGATAAGGTACCAGATTAAAATTTTTATTTATATCATATTTTTTGAACGGTTTTTGTTAAAAGAATATTACCACTTATTCAAAATCAAAAAAAATATAAATATTTATAAAAAAGCCGACTAGACGAAAAATATATGGATTTATCAATAATTATTGTTTCCTGGAAAATTAGGGAGAAACTCAAAGAAAATTTAAAAAGTATTTATGAGCGTGAAATCTTATCTGACGGAGAATTAAGATTTGAAGTTTTTGTGGTTGATAATAATTCTAATGATGGAACCGTCATAATGGTCAAAAAAGAATTTCCTAAAGTAATTTTAATTGAAAATAATTATAATGCTGGTTTTGCTAAAGCGAGTAATCAAGCGATAAAGAATGCGGCAGGGGATTATATCCTGTTATTAAATCCGGATATGCGAGTTTTCCCTGATACTTTAAAAAATATGACAGGCTGGATGAAGGAGAATAAAGGGGCGGGGGTAGCGAGCTGCCAGCTAATTAATAAGGATGGTAATAATATAACTAATGCTAGGAGATTCCCTAAAATTTTTGACCAGCTCGTAATAGTTCTAAAGCTACCGCATATTTTTCCCGGAGTAGTAAACAAATATTTAATGAAAGATTTTAATTATAATAAAGAGCAAGCAGCAGATTCGGTGCGCGGCTCTTTTTTTATGATCAGAAAAGAAGTATTAGATAAAGTAGGGCTATTAGATGAAAGATATTTTCTTTGGTTTGAAGAAGTGGATTATTGCCAAAAAATAAAAAAAGCCGGCTATAAAATAATGTATACGCCGGTTGCAAAATGTTTAGATTATGTCGGCCAAAGCTTTAGTAAGCTCCCCCGCAGTCAGGCCCAAAGATATTTTCGCGACAGCCAGCTAAAATATTTTAAAAAGTGGCAGCCGGCTTGGCAGTATTATCTATTAAAACTAGTTTGGCCGATTGGGCTAGGTTTAACATGGCTTGGAGAGAAGATGAAATATAAAGTAAAAAGTTGAAAGTTGAAAACGAAAAAGTAGGAAGCGAAGAATTTGTTTTATTTTATATTAAATAAAATCCGAGTAAACTTACTAAAAAGCCTATCATGGCGCCGACTAAAACTTGGCTAAAAGTGTGGCCGATTTGCTCTAAAAGGTGCGGGTATTTTTCATCTAAAACTTTATCATCCTTCAAATCCTTAACTAAAATATTTAAAATGCGTCCGTGCTGGCCTAAATAACGGCGCAGGCCAAGAGCGTCACGGATAATAATAATCGCAAATACTACGCTAATTGCAAAAATAGGGGAGCTAAGGCCTAATTCTAAGCCAATGATAGTTGAAAGCGAAACAACCATGGCCGTATGGCCAGACGGCATGCCGGAATAGGCAAGAATATTTTTTATAGTCCACTTATTGTGATTGCTTTTAATAAAGAATTTTATTAGCTGTGCGATTAAGCCAGCGGCGATTGGTAAAATTAAGATTGAGTACATGCGTTTTAAATTAAGAATGATGAATTAAGAATCAAGGGATTTTGGGGATATTTGGGATTATTAAGATTGTTGGAATTATAAATAAGGAATTGGGAATTGGTAATTTTTTGAAAATTAGACCTGACGGCAGACTGGAATTAGTAATTCGAAATTTTATGTGTTTCTTGTTCCCTGTTCCTTGTTCTGTGTTTTATTTTAGATATCTAAGTTTTCAACCTTTTTCGCTCTGGTTTGGATAAAATGCTTGCGCGGGGCAACGTCGCCGCCCATCAGCATGTCAAAAATTTTATCAGCCCGGGCCGCGTCTTCAACTGTCACTTGCTTAACAATTCGTTTTTCCGGATCCATAGTGGTTTCCCAGAGCTGGCTAGGATTCATTTCACCTAAACCTTTGTATCGCTGGATGTTAATTTTTACAGGTTTCTTTACTATGGTTTTTGTTTCCTCGGTTTTTTCTTCTAGCCCTTCCTCATCTTCAGGTTCTTCTTCTAAATCATCGCCTTCGGCCACTTGTCCGCCTAATTCTTTTATAACTTTTTCTTTTTCATCTTCACTATAAACGTACTTTATTGTCGTGCCTTTTTTAATTTGGTAGAGAGGCGGTTGAGCGATA
>JBDRCJ010000141.1:0-6938 GCA_043821805.1 Patescibacteria group bacterium | reverse complement strand
CCGCGCAAAATATATAGTTGCTGTAAATCAAGACTGCCTTCAGTTAACTGGTCGCCTTTCTTTACTTGGTCGCCCTCTTTTGCCCAAATAGCCGTACCTTTGGGAATAATAAATTCTCTTACCTTTTCTACTTCGCTAGTTATTTTAACATGTTTAGGATCAATCATAACTATTCCATCTTTTTTCGCTTTAATAATTTTTCCGCCTAAAGAAAATAAATCAGCGTTCTTTTTTACCAGTTCATTATCTTTAACGAAAAATTTAGGTTTTTCGCCTTTAGTTAATAATTTCTTATTTTCTAATTTTAATTCACTAATTGCCTCGGAAAAATAATATTTCATTACTTCCGGCCCTTTATAAAATATTTTTAAAATTTTTGCCTGCGGGTTGCTGACGAGAACCGTTTTCCCCTTTTCATCTACGATTGACTTTTGGGCAGATTCAATTTTTACTACGCCAGATACATCAGCCATAATCGCTTTTCTTTTTGGCGGCCGGGTTTCAAAAATTTCTTCTACCCGCGGCAAACCCTGGGTAATATCTCCCTGACCGGCAACTCCGCCAGTATGAAAAGTTCTCATAGTTAACTGCGTACCTGGCTCGCCGATTGACTGGGCGGCGATGATCCCGACTGCCGTACCTAAGTTAACCGGCTTATTATAGCCTAAATCATAACCGTAGCATTTAATACATACTCCCCGATGCAATTTACAACTTAAAACTGATCTAATCACTACTTCTTCAATGTCTTTTTTACTTATTTTATCAATAATATCCTCAGATAATAATTCTCCGGCTATAACTAATACTTTACCTTTTTTGTCTTTTAAATCCTGAGCTAGATATCTACCCTTAATTCGCTTAAATAAATCTTCTCCCATCCCTTCGCTTTCTTCTTTAGTAATTAACATCCCCTCGCTATCACCGCAATCTTCTTCAGAAACAATCAAGTCCTGGGCAACATCAACTAAACGCCTCGTTAAATAACCGGCGTTAGCTGTTCTTAGGGCCGTATCTGATAAACCTTTTCTTACCCCATGGGTAGAAATAAAATACTCTAGCACTCCGAAACCGCGCTTAAAATTACCTTTAACCGGCAACTCAATAATATCGCCCGAAGGTGATGTTACTAAGCCTTTCATGCCAAGTATCTGGGTCAGCTGGGCCCAACTGCCGCGAGCGCCTGATTCAACCATAGAATAAACCGGATTGTCAATCGGCAAATTTGCACGGCAGATATCAGTAATTTTTTCTTTTATATTTGTCCAGAGCTCAATTATCTTACTATAACGCTCACTTTCGGTTAATAAACCTTCCTCGAATTGCTCTTGAATTTCCTCAACTTTTTTATTCGCTCCTATTATTAATTCATCTTTAGCTTCAAAATTCGGTAAATCATCCATCCCCCAAGATAATCCACTCTTAGTAATAAACTCGAAACTTTCATTTTTTAATTCATCTAAAAATTTTACTGTCTGCTCCTGTCCGTAGTACCGGATGCTGTCTTTAACTAGCATTTTTAACCCGCCCTTACCGACAACCTCGTTTACGAAACGAAGTTTAGGAGGCAAAATATCATTAAAGATTACCCGGCCAATCGTAGTTCTAATAAATTTACCTTCTCTGATCTTAATCATAATTGGCTCTCCAAGTTTTATGGTGCTAAACTCATAAGCTAAACGCCCCTCTTCTTCGGAAGCAAATTGTTTTAATTTATTATCTGGTTTTTCCGAAGACGCTTCAGAAGTAATATAATAAGTTCCCCAGACAATATCCTGGTTTGGAGCGACGACCGGATCACCGGTTGCCGGTTTTAATAAATTATGGGAAGCAAGCATTAACTCTTTTGCTTCGGCTACCGCCTCTTTAGTTAAGGGAACATGAACCGCCATTTGGTCACCGTCAAAATCAGCATTAAAAGCGCTGCAAACTAAAGGATGTATTTGGATCGCTTTACCTTCAATTAGCTTTGGGCGGAAAGCTTGGATACCGAGACGATGTAAAGTAGGAGCCCGATTTAATAAAACGTATGATTTTTTAACAATCTCTTCTAAAATATCCCAAACAATATCCTGCCCTGATTCAATAAAACGGGAAGCGCTACGGACATTATGGACAACTTCTCTCTTAATTAATTGGCAGATTATAAAAGGTTTAAATAACTCTAAAGCCATCACTTTTGGCAGGCCGCATTGGTCAAGATTTAATTTTGGATTAACTACAATTACGCTTCTGCCTGAATAGTCTGTTCTTTTACCAAGTAAATTCTGGCGGAAACGCCCCTGTTTTCCTTTTAAAGAATCAGCTAGAGATTTAAGCATCCTCTTCTGGCCGGTTGAAGCAACGACAGTTTTAGAATGTCGAGCAGAGTTATCAATCAAAGCATCAACTGCTTCCTGCAACATTCTTTTTTCGTTCCGGCAAATTACTTCTGGCGCGTTTAAATCAATCAGCTGTTTAAGCCGATTATTGCGGTTAATTACCCGACGATATAAATCATTTAAATCGCTGGCGGCAAATCGGCCACCGTCTAAGGCAACCATCGGCCTTAAATCTGGCGGAATAACCGGCACAATTGTCAAAATCATCCATTCCGGACGAATATTATTAGCCATTAAACTTTTAAAAAGTTTTAAGCGCTTAATAATTTTTTCTTTTTTAGTATCAATCGCTTTTATATGTTCTTCTTCAAGCTGCTTAATTTCTTTTTCTAAATCTATCCTTTCTAATAATTTTCTAATCGCTTCGGCTCCAATGCCAGCTTCGAAAATATGGCCGTATTTTAAACTTAAATTCTGATAGGTGGTTTCCGATACTATTAATAAAGGCTTAAGCTCTTTTAGTTCTTTTTGCGCTTGGTCAAAAGCGCTATTTAATTTAATTAATTTTTCATCACGGGCAGTCTCGACCGATTCGATTTCCGAGTTTAATCCGTCTTCAATTTCTTCTTTTACTTGGCCGCTTTGTAATAATTTACCCTTTTTATTTTTTATTTCATTCACTTGGCGGCTATACTCGCTGTCAATGGCTTTTTTCTTTTGTTTATACTCTTGTTTTATCTGTTCAATCGTAGCGTTTTTAAGATCCTGATCAACATCAGTGATAATAAAACTAGCAAAGTATACAACTCTTTCTAAAGCTTGGATTGATAAACTTAAAATTAAACCTACTTTTGAAGAAATTCCGCGTAAAAACCAAATATGGCTACAAGGCGACTTTAAGGTAATATGCCCCATTCTTTCCCGGCGAACAATACTTCGAGTAACTTCTACTCCGCATTTATCGCAAATAATACCTTTATAACGAATTTTTTTATATTTGCCACAATAACATTCCCAGTCTTTTGACGGGCCAAAAATTTTCTCGCAAAATAAACCGTCTTTCTCCGGTTTTTGAGTGCGATAATTTATTGTCTCTGGACGAATAACTTCACCATATGACCAAGACGTAATTTCTTCTGGTGAAGCTAATTTTAATTTTATAGCATCAAAATCTGTTGTCCTTATTGGATTTAACATAGTATTAAACACTAATTAAACGAAATTAAACGAAATAAACGAAAAATATATTCGTCCCTTTCGTATTTTTTCGTTTATTTCGTGTCTTTATTTTTCCCGTCTTTTATTTCCCCTTTCAGCTGTTTCTCATCATCGGCATCTGTATCTATTTCTTGCCGGCCTCCTAGCAGCTCAACGTCTAAACATAATCCCTTTAATTCCCGGACTAAAACGTTAAATGATTCTGGCACATTTAATTTTCTTATGGTTTCTCCCTTAATTATTGCTTCATACGCTTTACTTCTTCCCGGCACGTCATCAGATTTAATCGTTAAAATTTCCTGTAAAGTATGAGCCGCCCCATAACCTTCTAAAGCCCAGACTTCCATTTCCCCAAACCGCTGTCCGCCAAATTGGGCTTTACCGCCTAAAGGTTGCTGGGTAATTAATGAATAAGGGCCGATTGAACGCTGATGAACTTTATCTTCAACCATGTGGTTTAATTTTAACATATATTTATAGCCAACCGATACTTTGTTGTCGTATTGTTCACCAGTTTTGCCATTATATAAAGATACCTTTCCTTCTTTCGGTAGGCCAGCCTTTTCTAATTCTTCTTTAATTTGCTTTTCCGAAATCCCGTTTAAAACCGGGGTAGCTATCTTATAACCAAGTTTATGGGCGGCAAAGCCAAGATGAGTTTCTAATAATTGGCCTAGATTCATCCGCGAAATAATACCTAAAGGGGATAATATAATATCAATTGGCGTGCCGTCTTCTAAGTAAGGCATATCTTCAATCGGAACAATTTTCGAAATTACTCCTTTATTTCCATGACGACCGGCCATCTTATCACCTACCTGAATCTTCCTTAAATTAGCTACTGAAACTTGAATAGATTTTAAAACCCCGGCCGGTAATTTATCTCCTTCTTCCCGGGAAAATATCTTAATATCTACTACCTTGCCATGTTCGCCATGTTCTAAATAAAGCGATGAGTCACGGACATCTTTAGCTTTTTCTCCGAAGATTGCTCTAAGTAATTTTTCTTCAGCCGATAATTCGGTCTCGCCTTTCGGAGTAATTTTACCGACTAAAATATCTCCCGAAGAAACTTCTGCGCCAACCCGCACAATTCCTTCTTCGTCTAAATTTTTTAATTTTTCCTCGCTAATATTCGGAATATCATTAGTAACTGCTTCCGGACCTAATTTTGTATCTCTAACGTCTATAACATAATCTTCAATGTGGATTGAAGAATAAACATCATCACTTACCAAACGTTCAGAAATAATCACCGCATCTTCATAGTTATAACCTTCCCAAGTCATAAAAGCGACTAAAACATTTCTACCTAAGGCTAATTCTCCCTGGGAAATAGCCGGACCATCAGTTAAAAAATCACCGGCCTTAACCTTTTCCCCTAATTCAACTGTTGGATGCTGGTTAATACAGGTCGAGGAATTAGAGCGTAAAAATTTAATTAATTGATAATTTTTTATCTGTCCTTTTTTATTTTTTATACTGACGCTACCAGCATCAACTTTTTCTACTATGCCGTCTTCTTCAGTAATAAGCACATGCCCAGAATCACGAGCCGCCCGAGCTTCGACCCCGGTACCAACAATCGGAGATTCACTGATAATTAACGGCACAGCCTGCCTCTGCATATTAGTCCCCATTAAAGCTCTTTGGCCATCGTTATGTTCCATAAAAGGAATTAAGGAAGTTGCAACTGATATAATTTGGTTTGCGGCCACGCCGAAAAAATCTATATTAATGACTTCTTCGGTACCTGGCTCTCCGTATTTTCTAACTTCGCATTTATCTACTAAAAAATAACCATTACTATCAATCGGAGTAGTAGCCGCAGTAGTAATATATCTTTCTTCGTTAAAAGCGTCTAAGTATACTATCTCATTGCTTACTTCTGGTTTTATTGGAATTAGTATTTTTTTATCAATATTTTCTCTTATCTGTTTAGCTTTATCTTCGCTGATAGCAACTCCCGCTTTAAAAATTAAAGTTCCCAGTTTTTCAGCCGGAATATCGGAATATAAAATTTCTTTTTTAGTTTTTTTATCTTTATCATCATTATTTGATTCTTTAACCGCGTAAATATCATGGCGAAGAATTTTTCCGACTAAATCCGGGGAGTTACTGGCAATATCATGAAATACCCGCCGGTAAGGAGCTTCTAAAAAGCCGTATTTATTTAACCGAGCATAGCTAGCTAAGTGACCGACTAAACCAATATTCGGACCTTCTGGCGTGGCAATTGGGCAAATCCGCCCATAATGAGTAATATGAACATCGCGAACATCAAACCCGGCCCGCTCCCGAGTTAAACCTCCCGGACCCATGGCTGATAAACGGCGCTTATGTTCTAACTCGGCCAAGGGATTAGTCTGGTCCATAAATTGCGATAGCTGAGATGACATAAAAAATTCTTTTACTACGCTTATTACTGGCCGAGCATTAATTAATTTATTTGGACTTAAAGTATTAATATCAGCCGTACTCATTCTGTCTTTAATTATTCTTTCCATCCGCGCTAATCCAACCCGAAATCGATTTTGGATTAGCTCGCCGATCGCCCTGACTCGACGATTGCCTAGATGGTCAATATCGTCTTCAGCTTCCTGGGTAATATTTAAACGAATTACTTCCCGGATTACTTCGACTAAATCTTCTCTTCTTAATATTCGATTCTCTTTATTATTAGGAACCTCAATACCAAATTTTCTATTTAGTTTATAACGCCCTACTCGGCCAAAATCGTAACGATCAAATCGAAAAAACATTGAATGAATAAGTTGACGAGCATTATCAGTCGCCGCCAGATCACCCGGTCGAATTCTTTTATAAACTTCATTTAAGCCTTCTGATTCATTTTTAGCAATATCACGGCCCAAGGTTGCTTCAAGGTAACTAGCCTGATCTTCCTGGCTAACTAATTTTTTTACATTAATATTTTGGTCAGCTTTCTCAAATAATTCCATAATCTCCTCATCACTACCATAGCCGAAAGCTCGTAGTAAAGAAGTTACGGCCACTTTTCTTTTACGATCAATCCTCACCCAGATAACTTTATTAGCATCGGTTTCAATTTCAAGCCAAGCACCGCGATTAGGAATTATTTTTGCTCCGTAATGTTTTTTTCCTTTAGTAAATTCGCAAGTAAAAATTACTCCAGCGCTTCTAATTAACTGGGAAACGACGACTCTTTCAATCCCATTAACGATAAAAGTGCCGTTTTTAGTCATTAAAGGAAAATCACCTAAAAAAACTTCCTGAGTGATTTCTTCATTCGATCGTTTATTAACTAAACGAGTCTTTACTCTTAACGGCGCTTCGTAAGTAACATTTTTTGCCTTACTCTCGAACTCATCAAATTTTGGTTCATCTAAATAATAATCTTCAAAATAAAGTTCTAAATCA
>JBDRCJ010000140.1:0-3567 GCA_043821805.1 Patescibacteria group bacterium | reverse complement strand
AGAAGAATGTTTTTTAAAAAAATGTACAGCTAGTTTGTTTTCTGCTCAATTCCGGCATAGGCATTTTTTTGCCGATATTGAGAGTACGCTTCTTGTGAAATCACTGTAGATTTAAAGACAGCAAATATTGTTTCTCCGGTTACTTTATCAATAGAGTGGGTAACAAAACCAATGAGTAATTTTTGGTTATCAGGTTCATTGTAAACGTAGAAGAAAGAGTCTTTTCGGGGTTGTCCGGTTTCATCTTTTAAGAAAAACTTGTCGTCAGGTTGACCTAGTTTACTTAAAACCATTTCTTCAGTGTCTTTTGGTTTAGGAACGTAAGCAGTTTCGATGGCCGGTTCCTCAATCGGGCCAAGGTCGACGTTGGCTAATTGCTGAAAAAGTTCATTAATATATTTTCTCTTATCTGTATTCGTTTTTTCAAAATATTCGTCGAAATTTTTCCTGCCCTTTTTGTTGTCCGGAAGATTGTGCCAGTATACAATTTCATTTTCAGAGTTAATTAAACAGAATCCTCCGTAGTCTTTAATAGGTTTTTTATGTTTTAGCACCCTGACATGATAATCGTTAAAGTATTGAATTTCTAAAGTCTGACTAAGGCTTTCATGGGTTTTTGAAAATTTATTTTTTCTAGTCGAAATGTTTGACTCCTCTGTATTTTTACTACTTGGTTTTTCAAGATCATTGGCTTTTACAGATTTAGGGGCAGAGGTTGCCAAACTTACGATTGCTCCCGCACCAATACTAGCCGCTGTCATACAAGACCCAATTAAAAAGGGCAGTACAAGGAGTGCCAATAATACTACTATTCGAAAAATTTTCATTTTAATCCTCCGTATAACTTGATTTTTGTTAAATTGTAATGTTCATTAGTATTTAATTGGATATTATCAAAATATATAATATTAGTCAATTAGTTTAGTTTAAAGAATTTATTAATTAAAAATGAAAGATAACTTATTAAAAAAGTATATAAATAAAACGAAAAAAAATTCTACTTTATTGATAGGTAGTATTATTTTATGTTCTGTAGTTTTTTTATTTTTTAATTTTAAAACAGTAAATAGTAGCACAGTAACTTTAAATCCAAATGATGAAAGTATTCTTGGATACGAAGATCTACTATCAAAAGGGTATGCGATAGATACAGTTGACCAGGCTGGAAATACCATTATGAAAAGAAGCTGGATTGATGATATAAAAAATTCTGTACTACTGCAAGAATTATGGAAATATTTAAATGAACAACTTCCTAAGGCAGGTTCAGTAGCTTTAAATTCAGCAATTACTAATGCGTTAAGAACTGTTGCGTATGATACTGCCACGTGGATTGGTTCAGGGGGGAAGGGGCAAAAACCTCTTTTTCTTACTGAAAGCGTGGGTGTATATTTAAAAAATATTGGAGATAATACCGCTGGCTATTTTATTGAAGAACTTGGTAGAAATTGGAGTGAAAATTTTAATTTATGTAAACCATCCACGCCTTTTATAAAGGTAAAAATTGGATTAGGCTTAATAGCTCAAGAAAGACCAACGCGTCCAGCTTGTACTTTTAGCGAGATGGTTAATAATTGGGATCAAGCACTTCAAGATCCTGACTTTTTAAATAAATTTCAGGATATGTTTAATCCGACTTCTAGCGATTTAGGAATTGCCTTAACTTTGCATACGGGGATAATAGAAGATAAAAATTTGGCAGAAGGTAATGCTTTGGAAAAATTAAAACTCAATCAAGGTTGGCTTAGTGTCGAAGGGCTTATATCAGGATTTAGACAATATCCTCCCGGAGAAGAACAAAGAAGGCTTGATCAAGTAAGAGCTATTCAAACAGGAAATTTAGTTAAATATACTGGATTTGCCTTAACCGATGCTGCCAATGTTTTCTTAAATCAGTTAGGAATAACTTTATATAATCGGTTAATGGATGCTTTAGGCAGCGAGTCTATTACTACCCCTTATAGTGGAAATTATGGGTTAGGTGACTACGAAGCCGGGCCAAGTTACGGAGGAGGAATTGAGGGAGCGAAAGAAAGATTTAGGAAGTTACTTGAGCCGAATTTTAGCGTAAGAGGGGATTATAATATTTTAGCAGAATTAACTACTTGTACAGATCCGCAGAAGGCTGGGCCGACGAATTGCGTGATAACAGAGAATTTTCGGCAGGCGATTGAAAATAAATTAACTGTTGGCCAGGCTCTAGACCAGGGCTACCTTAACCGGGAAGGCATTTTCGGCTTTACCGCTGATGGATTTGAGCCGCCTTATTATGAAGCCTATCCTTACCGGTCAATGCTTATTTTAAGGAAATTTAGGATTATTCCAGTGGGTTGGGAACTGGCTGCTCAATTTATTAAAGATAATTCAGTCATTACCGGCACCTGTAATTTAGGTGATTTAGTCGCCTGCTATGACGCGCTTGACCATGATACCTACAGCTCTGGCGGCTGTAAACAGGGCCAGTGGTGCCGCAATTTAGTTGATCCTGACTGGGTATTAAAAGCGCCGCTAAATTATTGTCGGCGAGAAGGTCCAGGCCCAGAAATAATTTCAGCGCAGGTAGTAGGACAAGGCTACGAAAGTGAATTAGCTATCAGCCGTAATGATAGTTATTGCGCTGATGAGCAGGCCTGCATAGTTGAAAATGACGACGGCTCATGCAAATTTTATGGCTACTGCACAGAAGAAAGAAGAAAATGGGATTTTAACGGCCAGTCCTGCGCGCCAAGATATAATACCTGCCAAACATATAGAAATAGCCAGGGCCGGACAGTTTCATATTTAGAAAATACTTTAGACTACGGAATTTGCAGCGCGGATAATGCCGGCTGCGAAGAATATAAAACTGCTGATGGAGTGAGCTACGATAATGGTCAGCTAAATTGGGCAGATAGTTTAGATTCAATTTATTTTGATAAAGACGCTCAGGCCTGCGACCAGGATAGCGAGGGCTGCCACGAATTTATTAGAACTAAAGCCGGATCAGGGGCGAATTTATTACCTAATTCAGGTTTTGAAGAGGACTTAAATGAAGTAGGAGATTGGGATTCATTCGGGACAGCTTCTTATGATGCATATAACGGCTTAAAAAGTTTAGCTTTATTTGGTGATTTAAATCAAAGAATTGTTATAGACGCGCCAGAATATGATTTGTCAGGGGAAGCATTTACCCTGTCTTTTTATACAAAGGATTGCGAAGACGCTAGTGTTTGGCTCGGAGATGGCGGTAACCTAAAAACTTTTTATTCAGGAGAAAGCTGGCAAAGACAAACTATTAGCTATATTTATTCTGATACATTTTTAAATCGGGTTGAATTTAATATTAGGCCTGATCCAGATTTAAGTATTGATAAAAGTTGCAAAATAGACGCAATAAAACTTGAGCGAGGGGACGCGGCAACTGCCTATAGCGATTATCGAGCAAACGGTTTAATTTATGAAAAATTACTGCCAGAATATTTAAAAGATCAATGTTATGAGGATCCTAAAAATGATGGATTTTATAAATTAAAAACGAATGCTCCTTATGTTTGCAATAATTATGTTAGAGAATGTTCAAGTAGCGAA
>JBDRCJ010000139.1:0-5560 GCA_043821805.1 Patescibacteria group bacterium | reverse complement strand
ATTTTTAAAAGCATGTCAAATGGCATTTATAGAAATTAATAAGGACGCAAAGCTAACAATAAACCAGCCTAAACCTCCAAAATTTCGCTCCCTTGGAGAAGCAATTGTTGAAGCAAAAAGAATGATCAAAGAAACGGAGGTGTAAAAATGAAAATAGCAAAAGTCGGTAAAATAATCCACCCAGGAAGCGCTAAAAATGTTCATCAGATTGATGATGCCACAATCGCTTTTCGGACATTGAAAAATTTTTCCGTTTTTGATGTCGGTCGTTCAAAGGACGAAATTCCTGGTAAAGACTTGGCGATTACTGCCTGCGCTGTGAAATCGTTTTCTGTCGCTAATGAAATCGGCGTTCCTAATCATTTTATTGAGCAACTAGATCCGATTACCATCCGCGTGAAAAAAGCCAACATTATTACTGGACGCTATATTGCGGGAGATGAATTTAACTATATGGTGCCGGTAGAATTTATCTATCGCCTATTCGTAGCCGGTAGTATTGATCGAGATTTCCGTTCCGGGAAAAAGAAACCTGAGGACTATGGCTTACCTGCCGGAAAAATTCCAGAACTAGGCTCTCCTTTCCCAAATGTTGTTCATCATCCAACAACAAAATATGAAGTTACAGATCGCGATCTAACCGACAATCATGAACTTTGTTTAATGGCCGGGGTTACTTTAAAAGATCTGGCTGAATTTTGGTCAATGGTTGACCATATTATCGGGGCAGTTCGTTTAGAAATGGCTCGTGCTGGTTTCGGTGTGCTTGACGGAAAATTTGAATTTCGGATGAATGAACTTAGGAAAAAAGAGATTGCTGATGTTTTTGGTACCCCAGACGAAGATCGACCTGTCCCTCTAAAAAAATTAAAAGAAGGTGAAGTTATTCATTATTCAAAGGAATTTCTCCGTCAGTATTTTATTAAAATAGGTTATAAAAAAGAAGTGGATAATGCTAGAGCCGCTGGAAAAACTGACCCGCCGTATCCGGAATTACCAAAAAGTATTATTCAAGATGCAAGTCAGCGTTACCTTGACTTTGCTCAGTCTTATTCAGGGCAAAAACTATCAGAATAAATGTACATTTTGAATTATATCCAATCCGTTGCGCCCCAAGCACAACGGATTTTTTTATTAAAAAAACAACTCCTAACGTGGAATGAGTTACTATTTACTATTTACTGTTTACTTCGTCCCTAAGCCCTATGCCCTAAGTACCTAATTTACTTCTTAATTCTAAATTCTTACTTCTTTCTTCCCTTATTCTTCAACCTTTTTTCGCAAATCAATATTATCCGGATTCATCTCTAAAACTTTTTTAAAATATACTAAAGCTTCATCGTCTTCCCCGATTAATTCATATGCCAGTCCCAGGCTATAAAGAGCATTAGCGTGGAGAGGATCTATATCTATGACTTTATAAAACCAAAGAATAGAATTTTCAATCTCTCCTAAATTATAATAAGCGCGGCCTAATTCATAATTTATTTCCGGATCATTATATTTTGAAGTTAACTCGGTTAATAATTTTATTGCTTCTGCTTCATTTTTTTCTTTAATAAATACCCTGGCTAAATTAAATTCAGCTTCGGAATAATCAGCTTTTAGGTCTATTGCTCTTTTAAACGAATGCTTAGCTTCGGAAAGCATATTTGCGCTTAAATATGCTTTACCTAATTCAGTTGCTAAAACCGGGTTGCTAGGTTCAAGCTTAAGAGCTTCGCTAAAAGCCTGGACCGCCCAAAACTCACTGCCAGATGTTAAATACTTTATGTCGCGGTAAATCATGCCTAACGCTTCCTGGGTAGTAACTAAATTGGGACGAGTATTAACTGCTAGTCTTGCCCAATTTAAACTTTTATCAACCTGATCTTTAATAAAGTTATTATCTCGAAAACTTATCGGCTTATACATCTCCATTTCTACGCGATTAAAATATAATTTTGCTAAATTAATTTGATAGTTAGCGTAATATGAGTTTAAATTTACTGCTCTTTCTAAATCCTCAATTTTATTTGTGCGAGCATAGTATTCGGCTAAAGCGAACTTAAGCCCATAACCAATTAATATCAGATAGCTAGAAAAAATTAATATGATAAAAAAGAAAATAAGCTGAAATATTATTTTTTTCTCCTTTATATCTATCTTTCTTTCTTTTATTAGCGGCAACCCGTCTTCCTGCCATGATTTAATAATCAATCCGAATAATAGCCAGAATAAAAAAAGCAACGGCAAAGTTAATAGATAGCTAAATTGAAAAAAAATAAGGCTGTAAATAGCTAAAAGTAAAACTAAGGTAATTTTATTTTCTTTATTTTTATAAAAATACTTTCTGAAATAAATTATCGTTAAATAAATAAACAGACCGATAATTAATAAATAACTTAAAATTCCTAATACTCCGATTGTACTAAATAAATCTAGGATAAAAGACCGAGCTTGATTAAATCTAAATTGCCAATAGGGTGAATTATTTAAGCCTATATCGCGGTAAAGAGAATAATCATAATTAAAAGTCCCCGGGCCAGTACCGATCGCTAAATTATCTTTTAGCGTATTATAGGTAACTTCGGCGGAAGTTATAAAACTAGGCCTTACTTCATAAGTTAAATTATCACCAGTTAAGCTTTCATAAATATCGAACTGATTAAAAAATAAAAAAAAACAGGAAAAAACTATTATTAAGCTCGGCCAGAAATATTTTTTAATTCCTAATCCCCTTTCTTCTGGCTGATTGCTGGCCAACCGTAAAAAAAGTATTAAAATTAAACTTAAAAATAATAAACCGCACCAGACCGTAGCTGAATTTACTAACATTAATAATAAAATTGAAAAAAATAAAATAATTTTTATAAAAAATTTCAGCCGGTTACTATTACTTTCCCATTTATAAAAAAATAATAATCCGAACATCAACGAAATCATAACTACGCTAAATACTGCGAATGCTTCTAGACTTAACCCCTCGGCATTTAGAAAAGGAGAAGTAAGAATAATTTTCGCTCGAATAATTTTTTCCCAAAAACCGCCAATCGCTAAATATATTATTGCTAAAGTTATGCTATATGAAT
Organism: Patescibacteria group bacterium; assembly: GCA_043821805.1. Taxonomy (GTDB): domain Bacteria; phylum Patescibacteriota; class Patescibacteriia; order Patescibacteriales; family CAYMCJ01; genus JBDRCJ01. Next base: position 2,489 of record JBDRCJ010000139.1, on the reverse strand, counting down.
ATATTAATAATTTTATTAAAGAAATAATTTTTATTTTAAACAGGTCATTTTTTAAAATTTGAAAATTAATGATAAAAAAATAAAATAAAATAAAACTGAATATCACTAAATAAGCCTGGCTAAAATTTCCTAGCTGGCCGAAAAATGAATAATATCTATCAATGCTAAATAAAGTAGCTAAAAAAGTAACTAATAAAAAAACAATGATCGGCAGATCGAGCAGGCTTGTTTTTAGAACAATTGGTTTTTTTTCTTTTATTATTTTAACAACATATAAAACTAAAATTACTGGGATAAGTAGGAAAAATAAATACTCGCGGCTAATTTCAAAAAGTCTAAAATTTAACGGCAAAAAAAATAAAGGCGTAGAAAATACTAAGACCTTTATAAAAAATAATATAATTCTTTCTAGCGAAAAATACTTTATTTTAAACATAATTCCAAATTCCAAATTCCCAATAAAAAAATTATATTAATTTAGAAATTAGACAATTAGTCCCGAGGCTTCGGGATAGAAATTTCGCTCTCTTCCTGCTCGTTAATTCCTCTTTTTTCAAACATATCTTTTAAAAACACGCTCGTGGCCGTCGCTACCGGGATTGATAAAACCGCTCCGATTATTCCGGCTACTTTAAAGCCGATTAGTAAAACAATAATGATAATAATCGGATTTAGCCCAACTACTTTTTGCATTAATTTCGGAACAATAATATGATTCTCGACCATCTGGATAATATAATAAAGCGCCGCCACAAATATAGCTAACATTCCGGACTGGGTAAAGGCAAGAAAGATTGCCGGAATGGCCGCTAAAATAGGGCCAAGATAAGGAACGAATTCGGTTAAACCAGCGATTAAAGCTAAAGTTAAAGCATATTTAACTCCTAAAAGCTTTAAACCGATTAAAGTCATGCTAAATATTATTAGCGATAAAATAAGCTGTCCTCTTAGCCATAAACCGATTTTTTTCTGCATTCTGGTAACAAGCTGAATTAAATAGGGTTGGTGCTTTGCCGGCGCAACTGACCAGACAATTTTTTTCATCGCATGCTCTTCAACCACCATGTAAAAAGTAATTACTAAAACTAAAAAGAAAGAAACAATGCTGCCGAAAATACCGGTTACGGTTGAAAAAATTTCTCCGGCTGCCCCTTCTAAATTTGAACTGATATTATTTAAATAATTTTTAATGTTATCTAAAATTCCATGCTCATAAATAAAATCTTTTACTATTGAAAAACCGGAAAATAACCTATCGAAATATGCTGGAAAATTAACTGATAAATCCTTAATCTGGGTAATTATCGGAGGAATAATTAAATAAAAAACCGAGCTTAAAACAGCAAATAAAACTAAATAAATTAAAATTATCCCTAAGCCCCGCGGAATTTTTCTTTTCTGCAGCCAGTCAATCCAGGGATCTAAAGCGCTCGCTAAAACGATTGAGATAAATAAAATCGCTAAAATATCCCTGATAATATATAAAAAATAAAGGATTAAAAATATTAAAATTATTTTTAATATAGTTAAAGTCGAAATATTTATATTCAAAGGTGATTTTCTAGTTTCCATAAAGATTATTTTATATTGATATATTTATTATAACATAATAATAAATTTTTAACACGCCTTGTAATAACCAAAAAGATTGATATAATTAAATTAACGATTTCTTGCTTTTTAACTAATATTTGTGTTATTAAAATTCCTTTCGAGAGAAACAAACGCGATGAAAAAAAATTTATTTATTTAACATAGCATATAAAACTATATGATGAAAAAGAATATAATTTTTTTTATTATCGCTTTGCTAATAATAGTAGCTGGGATTTTAATTTTTACTTTAAACTTTAACCCACTTAATAGTAGTAGAAGATGTCACGAAAAGTGTATAAAAGATGGTTGGGAAGACGGACAGTGCAATTGGCCAAGTGAAATGAACGAAGCTGAATGGAATAGCATAATGAAAAGACAAATTGAGAAATACAGCGCGACCTTTCCATACGCAGAGATTACTAATCGCGGTTCATGTGTTGAATCATTTTTTGGGGTAAAATCGAGGCACTGCGGAAATGAGGGCCAATGTAACTGTTACTGCTTCAATTATAAAGAAGGTTATGATGATTGGCTAACTAATACAAAATAGAGACTTAAGTTAATATTTAGGGTGCTGAAAATTAGATTTTAAGGCTAATAATAAAGTCTAATAGGGAAACATTTACGATTAATTGTAAAAGTTTACTTAATTTTATCTAAAGTAAGAATAAAAATCCAGTTTTTATATCCTAAAATATTAACTTAAGCCAAGATAGACTTATTTTCGTTTTGTTTTAGTCTAGTCAGAGTCTCTCCAAGTCGCGCGATGAAAACTCAGACGCAACGAAAAACAATAGCCAAGTAAAAAATCACTTGGCTATTTTTATTATATTAATTTCCCAACTATCCCAAAAATCCTAAACATCCCAAAAATCTCACCTTCTCTCCTCTAC
>JBDRCJ010000138.1:0-5558 GCA_043821805.1 Patescibacteria group bacterium | reverse complement strand
CTGCCATCCTTTTTATACTGGCAAACAAAAATTAGTTGATAGTGCTCGTCGAGTCGAAAAATTTAAAGCAAAAGTCGATGCCCAGAAAGAAGTGGCTAAAACCAGAAAAGGCAAAACCGTTAAACGAGCGGCTAAAACTAGAGCCCGGATAAAAGAAGAGATAATTGTAAAACCAGGCTCAAATATAAAAAAAATAAGTAAGAAAAAAGCTAGCAAAAAATAACATAAAAAAGTAACTAGTTGTTGGTTATTATTTTGTATTTTAATAATTGCCATTCTCTAGTTACTTTTTTTATACATTTAAATTTTATAAATAATATTAAATAATTAAAACTATGTACGAAGACATAAAGAAACAATATAATAATCTTGAAAAGGAGTTAATAAATCCTGAAAATATAAATAACCAAAAAAAATTAACTCAGCTTTCCCGCGACTTAGCTAATTTAAAAGAAGTAATTCTTTTAATTACTGAGCTGGAAAAAATTGAAAAAAATATTAAAGACAATAAGGAAATAATTGCTAATGAAAATAACGAAGAACTAAAGGAAATGGCTCAGACCGAATTAATAGACCTGCAAGCTAAAGCTATTGAACTACAAAAAAATATTGAAACAGAACTCCACCCGGCCGATCCTAACGATAAAAAGAATGTAATTATGGAAATTCGCGCTGGGACTGGAGGTGATGAAGCGACTTTATTCTCGGCTGAATTATTCCGGCTTTATTCACGTTTTGCCGAAAGGCAGGGCTGGAAAATAAATATACTTAATTCACATCGAATCGGAATCGGCGGCTTTAAGGAAATAATTTTTGAAGTTAGGGGAAAAAATGTTTTTAGCTTACTAAAATATGAGAGCGGCACCCATCGGGTCCAGCGGACTCCGGAAACTGAAAAGCAAGGCCGGATACATACTTCAGCAGTGACAGTTGCGGTTATGCCGGAAGCGGAAGAAATTGATATGGAAATAAAGAATGAAGATTTACGGATTGATACCTACGCCGCTTCCGGGCCTGGCGGGCAGAAAGTAAATACGACTAATTCCGCTGTTCGGATAATTCATTTACCGACCAACCTAACTGTCCAATGCCAGGATCAAAATTCCCAACACCAGAATAAAGATAAAGCTATGCAAATTCTACGTTCGCGGCTACTAGCAAAATTAGAAGAAGATCAGGCGAAAAAAGAAGCTACTGAGAGGAAACAACAAATCGGCACAGGCGACCGCAGTGAAAAAATAAGAACTTATAATTTCCCGCAGGATAGAATCACTGATCATCGGATAAAAAAATCCTGGCACTCTATTTCTAGGATAATGGACGGGGAAATTATAGAAATAATTGAAGAGCTAAAAAAACACTAAACACGAAACATCACGAATAATTACTAAAAAACACTAATAGCGGACACAAATTTATATGATTAATATGATTTTTTTATGAATATAAAGGAGATTCTTTCTAATTCCACAAATAAACTAACGCAAAATAATAAAAAAAATCCGCACCTAGAAGCGGAAATTTTATTATCTTTTATTTTGAATAGTCGCCGAGAATACATTTTAACTCATCCGGAAAAGAAACTAACAAAATCGCAAATTAGGCGCTATGAGTTATGTATTATACGCCGCTGTAAAGACGAGCCTATTGCTTACATCATAAGAAATAAACAATTTTATGGATTAGAATTTTTTGTAAATAAGCATGTTCTTATCCCCCGCCCAGAAACTGAGCTAATGGTAGATGAAGCTTTAAATCTCATAACACATAACTCACAACCCATAACTCTAATTGATGTTGGCACTGGTAGCGGATGTATGATAATATCTCTTTTAAAAAAATTTAAAACCAAAAACCTAAAATCTAAAATTCAATTTTATGCTATAGACATTTCAAAACCTGCCCTTTCAATTGCCCGTAAAAACGCAAAATTACATAAAGTTGATAATAAAATAAATTTTATTCACGGTAATTTACTTCAACCAGTTATAAAAAACTTAAAACTATTAGAAATTAGAAATTATAATTTAGTTATTCTAGCTAATCTCCCCTACCTTACTCCTGCTCAAATAAAAAACTCCCCTTCAATCAAATTAGAACCAAAACTTGCCTTTTCGGCTGGTAAAGATGGTTTAAAATATTACCGCCAACTTTTTAAACAAATTAAATTAATACCTGCTCCATGTAATATTTTATGCGAAATTGATCCAAGCCAAAAAACAAAAATAATAAAGCTAATAAATAATGTATTACCGAAAGCAATAATCAAAATAAAAAAAGACCTCAAAGGCCACGATCGTTTAATTAGTATAATTTTAAATTAAAATATGAATGCTATATTCGAAAAAAAATTAAATACTTAAATAATTAGGTACTTAGGGCTTAGGTACTTAGGGTACGGGGTACGGGTTATGGATTATAGGTTACGAGAGATAAGTTTTGAATTTAAAATTGATTCGAAATTCAAAATTATTTAACAAAAATAAAAACGCTGTTTGAGATTTTATTGATCTTTAAGTTTTTTTCATAATAGAAGCGCTATTTACCTTTCTGGATTGCCTGCCTGACCGGTAGGCGGGCGGGTCTTCGCTTTGCTCCGTCCGCAATGACAATGTAGCGTGTGCTCTATGTTCCTTGCCTGCCTGCCGCTAGGCAGGTTCTGTGTTTTATGTTACGAGTTATGCGTTATGGGTTACGAGCGCGTTAATCAAATGCCTGAATAGTATATCCGTTTGGCGCAATTTCTGTCCAATCCATTCCTGGGCAGGCTCCAGCGCCAATATCAGAAGTTGGTAATTCAAAACTAGTTAATTGTAAAATATAAAATGCTTTTTCGCAGCCTAAGCTTCTGGCCGGATATTTCTGATATCGGTAATAAAAATTAGATGTATTTAGCGGATCAATCACCATTTTATTAATAAAATTCTCATCAACTAAAATTTTTAAAAAATTTAATTCCGCGCCCTTAAATTCATAAGTTAAATCCCAATCACGCCAATCATTATCAGAGCTAGGGTAAAACCCATATTTATCATAATATAGATTTAAAGCTACAGTTAAATTTTTTAAATCAGCTTTTCTTTTTACATCTCGCGCTTTAGAAATTATCGGATCAAAACCTAAAATAAATATTGCTATCAAACAAACAATTAAAATTATAGAAGTTATTTTTCTTAATCTTAAAAAATTTAAATTATAATTTTCCATTTAATAAAGTCTTAAGGAGTAATCGACCCGCTTGACGTCATTATATGGATGCCAGACTCGCCGGCATTAGAATTTGATTCTAAATAATAGCTAATAAAATAATTATCAGAAGTTGCATAATACCAATAACAAAAATTTGTTGATGGTGCAACGGCATAATCTGTTGTTGCTCCTCCATTAAAAGTCGAAGGGGCTGCTGTCCAAAGCGGATCAATCGGAATATTTACGATAGTTTCGGCTGAAATTAAATTTCCTCCTGCGCCAATATTACTTAAACATTCTCCAGCTGAGGTAGGATATGCGCCAAAATCATTTAAATATAAAGTTAGAGCCCGGTTTAAGGTACTAACATTTCCCGAACGCACAACGTCGCGCGACTGCAAACGAACTATATTAAAACTAACGACCGAAGCCGCTACGATAAAACCGATGATTGATATTACTACTAATAATTCAATCAAGCTAAAACCTCTATTTTTATAAATTTTTTCCTTTAGCATATTTTTTGAATAGATTAATAATTTATTTTAAAATTTTCCCTAACTACTTCAACCCAGGTTGGGCCGGCATTAAAAGCTACTTCTTCACCGTTAACATAATATCTCGTTCGACTATTTCCGGAAATTTTTTTCCACAATCCCTCTCGACATTCTCCGTCTAAACATACCAAGGTTTTTCCTTGCCCGATTGTTTGAATTTTTAATCTTAATTTCTCATCTATAACTTCAGTTTCCATAAATTGGATAATAATATTTTTTGCCTTTATTTCTTTTTCATTTCCGTCTTTATCTATTTTTTCATTCAAGTAACGCACATACTCATTATTTATTATATCATAATTCCATTGTACCGCAAAATCATAATCTTTAAAATCTATTTTAATTATTGGCGAGCTAGTAGTAGCTATTTTTTTGTCTTCGTCTTTATATAGCCAACTAATTATTTGGCTAGCTGCTAAATTATTTTTATTAATATAACTAGTTAAATTTCCAGTTGAGGTATAAATATTATGAGGAGCAGGCATATTGCTCGCGCGCCAATAGTAATCACCATTATAAAATTCATTAATACTTAATACCTTTTCATTTTTTATTTTTGCTAAAGCCTCTGGACTGCCCCCGCAGTGAACGAGTAGAGCGTTAAATTCTTTTGCCCAATCGACAAAATAAGGCCGGACGCTTCTAACTGGTCCGACCTTTTTTAAATCTAAATCATTACTAAAAAAAGCTAAATAACGTGTGATCCTGCCCTCTGCTTCAGCTTCATAAACTAAATTCGCTTCAGCTATGCCGAAGGCTGGCCGTCCACCAGGCTGGTTATCAATTACGACAGCATAGATTTTATTATTTTCTTGGCCTTTAGTAACGTATACTCCGTCAATCAATCTGCGCGCACAATTTTTGCAAATCCTATTTTCAGTTTTAGAATTATTGATTTGATAATAACTAGCGAATTTATTATTTAAATTAGTTAAATAAAAAAAACTAAAAATAAGGCTGGCAACAAATATAAAAATTGAAAAATATAGAATTATTTTCCACCCGCCTATATTACTACTTTGTTTTTTGAAGTTAAAATTCATCCTCCTTTATAAAGTATAAAGTATATTAAAAATTTATTTTTTCTCCTCTCTGGGCTTTTTTGGTGCGTCTGTTTGCTCTTCTGGTATTGCTTCTCCTTTTTCTCCCTTTTCCTCTTCCTTTTTACCGTCCGCTACTTCAGCCACAGTCGATTCATCGGTCGTGGCTTCTTCTACCTCTTCTCTTTGTTCCATCACATTAACGACAATTTCGTTTGTTTCTGAAACTAATTCAATCCCCTTTGGCAAAACCAAGTCTTTTAACTTAATTGCCTCATCAAAATTATTTAAATTAGAAATGTCTACATCAATTTTATCTACTAGGTCCCCAGGCAGACATTCCACCTCAACACTATCAAAATTCTTTACTAAAATCGCACCCAAATCCTTAACCGCTTTTGCTTCACCGATAAAATTTAAAGGAATTTCTGTTGTTATTTTTTTCACCATATTTACCTTGTAAAAGTCTACATGGATTATATCATCCTTTATATTATCCTTCTGGATTTCTTTTATTATAACCTTAACTGGCGCCTCGTCATTGATAGCTAAATCAATTAAATGGGACTCACCGGCTAAATTATATACCTTGGCAAAGTCATTTTTAATAATTTTTAATTTTTTGTTTATCGCTCCGGATCCATAAATTACTGCCGGCAAGAACCCCTCTGTTCTTAATTTATTAACATTTGCATCGCTGTCTAATCGCTCGGCTGCATTAAGTTTAATTTCTTTAGTCATAATGTTGTTATTTGTTATATTGGTAAAATTA
>JBDRCJ010000137.1:0-4799 GCA_043821805.1 Patescibacteria group bacterium | reverse complement strand
CTTTCTCAAAGCTTCCTTAATCCTTTCCCCACTGTCCTTTATTTTCGGATCAACCTGGCTTAAAGCTTCCCGGGCTTGCTGCATCGAATAACCTAAAGCGATTAAAGCGTCAATTTCATCTCCGCTAGCCATAACGCCAGAATCGGTTTTTATCGACGCTCCACCAGCCAGGCTAGTAATCTTTTCCCGCAATTCTAAAACTACCCTTTCAGCTGTTTTCCTACCAATCCCGGAAACTTTAGTGAGTAAACTCGGATCGCCGCGAGTAATTGACTCCTTAACCTGATTAACATCAGCAATAGCTAAAACGCCAAGGGCTGACTTAGGGCCTATCCCAGAGATGGAAAGCAATAACTCAAACATCTCAAGCTCAGCCATATTTTTAAAACCATATAAATCTAATGAATCTTCCCGAACATGCTGATGGGTATATAATTCTACAGGCTGGCCGATATCTAATAGAGCGTATATTGCTGGATTAACAAAAACTTTATAGCCGATATCATTAACGGCTAGAATAACATATCCATTGTCTTTATTCAAAATTTTACCCTTTAAATATGAAATCATACCTATTAACACTCTACAAAATTTCACTTAAAAATGCAAATAAAAAAACGAGTTACATACAAACCAATAACTCGTTTTTAAATCTTTATCCACTAAATTTATTTTATATTTAACTCTTTCTTAATTTTTTCAACTATTTCGTCAGTAGTAAAATGGGCTTTAACTAAATAATCATTTGCGCCTAAGCCTAAGGCTTTTTCAATATCATCCTCCTGACCTAAATTAGAAAGCATAATGATTGGTACCTGTTGAATTTTCTTATCTTTATTAACTCGGATTTTTTCTAAAACTTCAAAGCCGTCAATCGCCGGTAGAATTATATCTAATAAAATTATATCCGGCTTTATTTTACTTATTTCTCTTAAAGCCTGCTCTCCATCTATTGCTTCATAGACTATAAAGCCCTCCTTCGTAAGTTTTTTTCCACAAATATCGCGCAGAAAAGAATCATCTTCTACTACCAGGACTTTTATATTTAATTTTTTCTTGACGCTATTGTCTTCGATTGGTTTAATTTCTTCGGTGTCTAATTCCGAATTCTTTCCGTTTAAATATTTACTTACTTTTTCTAATACTTCGGCTGGGTCAAACTGGGTCTTTATTAAATGGTCAACTGCGCCTAATTTCCTAGTTTTTTCGATCTCAACTGGCTGCCCAGAATTAGAAATAATAATTACCGGAATATTAATTTTTTCATCCCTCATTTTTTCTAAAACTTCATAGCCATCCATTTTCGGCATTACAATATCTAGTATTATTAAATTTGGCTCAATTTCCTTTATTTTTTTATAGCCAGCTTCGCCGTCATAAGCAAGGCTAACATCGTAGCCGACTTTTTTAAACTTAGCTACTAAAACGTCAGCTAAGGCTTCTTCGTCTTCAATTATTAAAAGCTTAATCTTGTTATTCTTATTATACGTCATATTTATTTTATTAATTATTATCTATCTATATTCTATATTATTTTAACCTAAATGTAAACAAAATTTATTTTTTATTTAAAGGTAAGCTAAATTTTACTTCTGTCCCCCTGCCTTCCTCGCTCTTAATATCTATCGTTCCTTTATGTTTGTTAACAATATTTTTGGCAATAAAAAGACCTAAACCTGTTCCTTCGGTTTGCATCCGAACAACATTAACCCCCCGGAAAAATTTTGTAAATATTTTTTCTTGATCCGACTTTGGGATGCCGACTCCGTTATCCTTAATATTGACAAATAAGTAGCCGCCCCTTACTTTTAAACTAATTTCAATTTTGCCGTACTCGGGAGTATATTTCACTGCGTTATCTAGCAAATTCTGAATTAAAAGCAAAACTCTTTCCTGATCCATATAAATTAATGGTACTTTTGCTGGCTTATTAAGCTTAAATTTTACATGGTTATTAGCAATCTTTCTTTCAACGTTGTTGATGGCAATATTTAAAACTTCCTCTATATCACCCTTCTTGAATTCATACCCGAATCGTCCCTCTTCAATCCGCGATACGTTTAATAAATCATTAACTAATCTAATTACTCGCTCATTACTTTTATACCCTTTAAAGAGTAAATTTTTTTGCTCTTCATTTAAAGGCCCGGCATCACCATCAAATACCATTTTTATCGCCCACTTAATCGCCGATAAAGGCGTTCTTAATTGATGGGCGGCAATAGATATAAATTCTGATTTTAAATGGTCAATCGCCTTTTCTCGAGTAAGATCATAAAATACTTTCATATATCCATGATTAATTTTCTCGCTATCGGTTACCGGCGCAGTCATCACCTTATATACTAATTCATTTTTTTCCTCTTTTGAGGAAAAAACATTAGCATGTTTATTAATTTTATTGCTGGCGATAATTACTTCTTCCACTACTGCCATACCATTTTTATCTAGCTCTAATTGATTAACTTTATACTTAATTTTAGTTATGCTAGCAAAACTAGAAAACGAAAATTTAGTATCATTATCTTTAGTTTTTAATTTTTTCCCTAAATCTTTATTAGATAGTTTAAAAACATTTTTCGCCGCTGGGTTTAGTAAGATTATCCGCCAATCTCTATCAACTACAATTACCGGATCAATAAAATTAGAAATTATTGCGGCCGTTTTATTCTGTTCATGGTTTACTTCTTCTAGCGTCTTTAATAGCTGATTTTGCGTATTTTCAAGCTTCTTCGTCCTTTCTTTTACTTTATCTTCTAAATTTTCCTGTAACTTTTTTAACTCGCTTATATCAGTAATCGCCAAAAAATATCCCACCACGTTTTTATGGTCATCAAAACGGTTAGCAATTGAAATAGTAACATGAATCGTCTGGCCATCTTTAGCAATTACTTCCATCTCCTGATTAACTACTTCAGCTGTTTTTTTCAATTTGTTAAAAAACTCTTTAATTTTATCTTTATCTTTAAAGAGAAAGCCTATCTCCTGGCCGATTATTTCCGACTCTTCATATCCTATCATTTTCTTTAAAGCATTATTTATATCAACAATATTATAAGCCGGGGTAATTAAACAAAAAGGCTGCGGTAAAAAAACCGAAAATTCCTTTATATACCTCTCTAGTTCGCTTATATCTTCAGAAATTTTTTCTACTAAAAATTTATCTTCTATATCTTGCACTTGTTTTTTTTTAATCATATTTTACCAAGTAAATTTAAATTCGTGAAATGGGTCACCGCGAAACATACATTTTATCTCTTCGGCTTTTACTTTTTTACTGCCCGAAGCCATTTTTACTACTTTTAAAAATACTCCCATTAAATAGCTGCAAGTATAAGGATGGATTTTAAAATCTTTCAATATTAAGGTAATTGATTTTTTCTTGCTACTCCCCACTTCTACACTGCCAAAATTATAATATCTGCGCCAGTCTCTAGCTGAAATTTTAAATGTCTTTTCAACCGTGGAAAAATATTTAATAATAAATTTAGTTAAGCTTATAAATGATAAAGCCCCCTCTCCCATCTCAACAATGTCTTTTTCTTGCAGATTATATAACTTAATCATACAGATAAAAAAAATATTTACTAAACTTGTCGGGACCCAATCCATATCATCAATTTTATTAATATCCGGCATTTTATACCCTGTTTTTTTTAACTTCCGATAAATTACTTTTAATCCATCTTCGCCCCATCTTTTTTCAGCATAATTAACTAAATATTTTATATCTCCACCCCTTTCCTTGCCTGGATCATTCTTTCGCAGTTCCTCTATTTCTTTTTTAAGATCAATTTTATTTGCGTCTATCATATATTTTACCAAGTAAATTTAAATTCGTGAAATGAATTACCGCGGAACATGCATTTAGTTTCTTTACCAATAACCTCTTTACTGCCAGAGGCCATCTCCACTACTTTTCCAAATAATCCCAGCAAATAAATGCAGGTCAAGGGATGGATATTAAAATCTATTACTCTTAAGCAAATAGATTTTTTCTTGCTTTCTCCTACCTCAAAACTACCGAAGTCATAATGTTTGCGCCAATCTTTGGCTGAAATTCTAAATGTTTTTTCAACCGTGGAAAAATATTTAATAAAAAATTTTGTTAAGCTTTTAAATGACAGAGCGTTTCTGCCCATTTCAATAATATCTTTTTCTTGCCAATTAAATTGCTTTATACTGGCAAGAAAAAAAATATTCACCAAACTTGTCGGTATCCAATCCATATCATCAATTTTAGCAACATCAGGCATCTGATAGTTCAATTTTTCTAGTTCGGCTTTAACTCTTTTTAGGCCATCGCTGCCCTTTTTTCGCAATACATAGTTAACTAAATATTTAATATCCTCCCCCCTTTCTTTACCGGGATCATTTTTTTGTAATTCCTCTATTTCTTTTTTTAAATCAATTTTATTTGCGTCAATCATATATTTTACCAAGTAAAAACAAACTCATGGTAAGGATCACCCTGGCACATGCATTTTGTTTCTTTAATATTAATATTTTTACTGCCCGTGGCAATTTCCGTAACTTTAGTAAACACGCCGATTTGAAATAAGCAGGATATGGGATGAACTACAAAATCTGTAATATGAAGAATGGCGGTTTTTTTCTTTTTATCAAATTTACTAAACTTTGCTTTCCCCCAGGAAACATGCTTCTGCCAATTTTTCGCGGCTGTTTTTAAAGTTTTTTCCGCTGACATAAAATACCGGATAAATATCTTCATTGTGCTCTGAATTACTACGGAACTTCTGCCGATTTCAATAATATCTTTCTCGCGCAAATTAAAAACT
>JBDRCJ010000136.1:0-13457 GCA_043821805.1 Patescibacteria group bacterium | reverse complement strand
ATTGACTAATACTGCGTTAAATATTGCCTTGCCTTTTTCCGGAATAACATGCGTATTTTTAATTTGGGTTAAAAAAGTTTTTATAATTCCTTCTTTAGCTACCCCGATACATTCATTGTCTGCTCCGACCATGCCAACGTCAGTAATATAGGCTGTGCCTTTTTCCGTTACTTTATTATCAGCCGTCATGATATGCGTATGCGTTCCGAATATTGCGCTGACTTGACCGTCAAGATAATGCCCTAAAGATACATTTTCTGAAGTCGCTTCGGCATGCATATCAATTATTATAGCAGATAACTTTTTTTTTGCAAACATAGCCAAAATCTCATCCGCTTTTCTGAAAGGGCAGTCATAGTCTCTGTCCATAAAAACCCGGCCGATTAAATTAATTAGAAGTATTTTATATTTGCCAAGTTCAATAATTTTATAGCCCTGGCCTGGCACGCCTTCGGGAAAATTAGCCGGCCGGATGATCGGCTGTGTGTCGTAGCAGTCTAAGCTAGAGGTTTTATCAAAAGCATGGTCGCCATTAGTAAAATAATTTACCCCGGCATCCATTAATTCTTTAATTGTTTTTTCAGTGACCCCGCTGCCATGGGCGATATTATCAGCGTTGGCAATTGCTAAATCCAATTTTAAATCTTTTTTTAATTTCGGTAAAATTTTTGCCACTGTTTTACGCCCAATACTGCCGTTAACGTCACCGATAAATAGCACCTTCATAGTTATTATAATGATTATGTTTGTTTATTTTATTACTTAATGTAATGAATTTACAAGTTGTTAGTTATAGGTTATAAGTTAAAAATCTCTCGCATCTAATAACTAATAACCTATAACTTATAACTGGTATAAAAATCTATTAACTATATAACTATATTACTGTTTATTAATGTTATAAATATTAAATCATAACACCTTTTATGCTAACATAAGTTTTTTTTAAACGCAAGCACAAAAACCACAAAGGGAACGGTTAATCACCGCTCCCTTCTTTTTTTATTTTAATAATCCTAAATATCCCAAAAATCTCAACTATCCCAAAATTCCCACATTAACGAGCATACTCCGTTACCCTCATCTCCCGAATTACATTAACCTTAATTTCTCCCGGATACTTTAATTCCTGCTCAATTTTTTTCGCAATATCGCGGGCTAAATTATGCGCTTTTAAGTCGTCAATTTCTTCAGGCATAACGAAAACTCTAATTTCTCGGCCAGCTTGAATCGCGTATGATTTTTCAATCCCGGTAAATGAAGTAGCAATTTTTTCTAGCTCTTCTAGGCGCTGGATATATTGTTCATAGGTATCATGGCGGGCGCCAGGTCGAGCAGCCGAAATAGCGTCGGCTACTTTCACGATTAATGATATTAACCCTCTTGGCCGATCCTCATGATGAGTTTCAATCGGATCAATCATTTCTTGTGGCAAGCCAAATTTTTTTGCAATATCTCGGCCGATTTCCGGATGAGTGCCCTGGACTTCATGGTCAACCGCCTTGCCAATATCATGGAGTAACCCGGCTTTTTTCGCCATGGTTACGTCTGCTCCTAGCTCTTCGGCTAATAAGGTTGATAAATGGGCTACTTCTAAAGAATGGCCTAAAGCATTCTGCCCATAACTAGTTCGATACTTTAAGCGGCCGATAATCTGAACTAATTTCGGGTCAAAACCAGTAATACCCATCTCATATAGAGCTTCTTCCCCGGCTTTTTTAATATCTAAGGCTAATTCCTTTTTCGCCTCTTCAATCGCCTCTTCAATTTTTGTTGGATGGATTCGGCCGTCTTTTATTAGATGATCAAGCGCTCTTTTAGCAATATGGCGCCTAATCGGAGAAAAGCCGGAAATGGTAATTACGTTCGGCGTATCATCAACAATAATTTCCACGCCGGTTAATTGTTCAATTACTTTTATATTTCGGCCTTCCCGCCCGATTACTCGGCCCTTCATCTCGTCGCTTGGAAGGTCAACCATGGTAGTAGTAATTTCAGCCGTATAAGTAGAAGCTAACCGCTGCATGGCGCTAGCCATAATATCGCGGGATTTTTCTTCGTAAGTTTCGGAGGCTTCTTTTTCTAATTTATTTATCCGATTTATAATGTCTTCTTTGTACTGCTCTTCAATGTTTTTTATTAATACTTCCTTAGCTTCGGCTTTTGATAATTTAGCTATCTTTTCAAGTTTGGCTAACTGCTCTTCTTTTATTTGTTTTATTTTTTCTTTCACTTCTTCAACTTTATTCACTCTGTCGTAAAGCTGCTGCTGCTTATCCTGCAGCTCTAAAAGTTTTTGTGAAAAAGCGGTTTCTCTTTTTTCTAATCTAGCTTGAAGATTATTTATTTCTAGACGTCTTTTTTTGTCTTCTTGTTTGGCTTCTTCAATGATTGCTAAAGCTTTATCCTGGGCTTTTAGCATTAATTCTTTTTCTTTAGTTTTTGTTTCATCAAGAATTCTCTGCGCTTTTGACTCTGCCTTGCTAACCTGGGATGCCGCCCTTTTCTTTCTTAGCCAATAGCCAACAAAAAAACCGCCTACAGCTAGAATACCAGATATTAAATATTCCATAAATTAAACTTCTGCTGTTAGGAGGTGTCTTATTTCAATCGCTTAATAATATAATTAATAATAGCAAATTTTAAATATAATTAACTTAAGAGTTGTATATTAAGCTCTCAAGTTATCTGATAATTAAATTTTTTATCCTAAGAAAATATCTTAAAGATTTATTAATTTTCATTAAAATTTTTGCTAAAATTAAATAAATTTATCATTCAATTCACTGCCTATAAATCCTAACAACAAAATTCATTAATAATTATTATTACATGCCTATCCTAACATAAGTTTTTGTATCTGTAAAGAGGTATGGAGGTAGAACATAATATAAAATTTGGTTACCTAATAAAAGGAAACAAGATAATTAATTTCCAGGTTCCTCGTTCTGTGTTCCTTGTTCTATGTAGCATGTTATGTGTTACGAGCCTGCCTGCCGGCAGGCAGGTTATGCGTTATGCGCAGTTATTTCGTAATAATTTTATCAACAATTCCATACTTTTTAGCTTCCTCGGCGCTCATAAACCGGTCGCGGTCAGTATCTTTTTCAATCGTGGTTATTTTCTGCCCAGTATGCATAGCTAAAATTTTATTCATTTTGTCCTTTATTTTGAGTATATGTTCAGCCCTGATTTTTACGTCAGTTGCCTGGCCTTCAAAGCCGCCCATCACCTGATGGATCATAATTTCGCTATTAGGCAGAACTAATCTTTTACCTTTAGCGCCGGATGCCAGCAACATCGCGCCCATAGAAGCAGCCATGCCAACGCAAATTGTAGATACGTCGCTTCTAACGTATTGCATGGTATCGTAAATTGCCATGCCGGCCGTAACCGAACCGCCCGGAGTATTAATATAGAATTTAATATCTTTTTCTTTATTCTCGGCGTCTAAAAATAAAAATTGGGCAATAATTATATTGGCCACATGATCAGTAATCGGCTCGCCTAAAAAAATAATACGGTCTTTAAGTAAGCGCGAATAAATATCATAGGCCCGTTCTACGTGGCCTGATTTCTCAATAACTGTTGGAATTAAAGGCATAGTATTTTAGTAAACAAAAAACAGTAAATAGAAAACAGGATTCGTCCTGCCATCCGTTATCTGCTCTCTGCTGTCTAATAATTAATAATTACTTATAAAGTATAGAAGAAATAATAGTAAATGTCAACAAAATTCCTATTTCAATAAATCTTCCAATTCACATTTTATTAGAATTGGTTTATTAAGTAAAATTTGTTCTTTTTGGTCTAAGTTATTAGCGGTCATTCTGATAAGTTTAGTTGTCAAGGCGTCGCCAATCATTACGCGCTTTGTCTTTTTTAGATAATCTTCGGTCTTCGTATAAAAAAGTTCGGCATATTGCATTAATTTATCATGCGGGGGAGGACTGCTGCTCCATCCGCTGGAGCTAAATTTATAAAGATTTTTTATTTTTTCGCATACTTTTATTGATAGATCGCCGTCTCTAAATATAATCCAATAACCGCTTATGCGATATATAATTCTTATTAACTTTCCATCATCCGTTTTATACCAATATATAAAAGAAAAAGCGTCAGTATGAAAATCCTGGTGTACCTCTACTTTTTCAAGTACAGTAATTGCACGAATTCCATACTCATCATATAGACGCAAATAGCTATCACGCCAATTTTTAAGCCAATTCTCTATATATGTCTGTTCAACAAATAGCGGAGTGAGATCTTGCTTAAGCAGTTCATCCATCTTTTTATAGTTCAGGATATTTATCGTGAGTTTATCAAAAAGCATGCGTAAATCTTCCGCCTCTTTTACTTCTTTAGCCTTAAGATAATCAAGGTCAGGCACTACTTTCTTTTTCATGTACCACAAGAGATCATAAATATCACGTCCTTTGTAATTATATGTTTTTTCACCAACTCCGTACTGCCCGCGCAAGAACACAGCCGCGATTTTACTGGCCATCAGCGCGGACATATTATATGTTTTTATAATAAAAGAGAGCTGATACTCGTTTTGCGGCCAACGTTCCGTTACTATTTTAGGACGTATAATAAAGTGGTTGAGGTCAATTTTGACATGTATCTGCCTTGAATGAAAAGCTAAATTTAGTTCTTCTCCAAGATTAAATTTTAAAGTAAGGCCGCGGCTATTCGTGATTGCAATCGTGAGCAAATCAGAATCAACATCATAAGTATTTTTAAAGTATATTATTATTTCGTTTTTAAAATTATCTAAAAAACTATTTGTGATTTCATGGTCCACCTCAAAATCCAGATCAACCGACATTCGATCAAGTCCGTGGCAAATACGAAGCGCTGATCCGCCATACATAACCCAATTACTGTATTCCGAATGGTGATAAATAAAATTAAGCACATAGTATTGCAGCACTTCCTTAATCGCGTTTCGCTGAATCTCAACACCGATTTCGCCAGCGGCCGTGGAAATTTCTTCTAGCCTTTTCTTAAGTGTTATAAGTATTTGATTATTCATATTCAAGATAATCTTTTATCATTAAGTAAAATTTTTCTAATTCTGCCTTATCCATTTCTTCAATATCAATCCGCAATTCTTTTATTAACAAATGAATGTCCTTAAATTTTAAACCCCTAAACTGTCTGGTTTTAAAGTAAAGCAAATCAAAAAGAGCTTTCGCTGGTGTTGCGATAAAGAATTCAAACTTGTCTTTCTCTAAAGAAAAACCTGAAAATAAATCTTCTTTTATAGACTGATAAGAAAAGGCGCCGATTTTTGTTTTCTGGTTTCTGGTAACTTTTGGCGTAACTGATATAATAGTATGTATTGCTTCGGTAACAAGATTGTAATATTGAAGGGCAGTCCAAGAACTTACATATGATGGTTTGCGAATAATGTTTGCCAGAAAAAACAGATAAGAAGTATTATCTTTGTTCTTAAAGTAAAAATCAGCCGGTATGTATAGCCCCTTTTTGAGCTGAAAAATATCTTTGCACTTCAAAGAACGGCTGATATAAGAATCAATCGTGGTGCTTTTAAGGTTAAATTGTTCGCTAAGTTGGCTTATGGCCCTTTTATCGAAATAGGGCTGTAATTTAAGTTGATTTAGCAATATTTCTCTATATTTCATAATTATGATAATATCATATCAAAAATGAAATAAGATGTCAAGAAAAATAAAAATCTGCTATCTTTAGCAAAAAAATATTTACTATAAACGAATCATAATAAAAACGAGTTATTATCCTTATCTTTATCATCTGCCTTCCTAAATATATCGTCTATCATCTGTTTTCCTTTGATTTCTTGAAAAGAAATCGCTCTAAAAAATAATCCATTTTTGTTTTTGTTGTTTAGAGCAAAGGGAAGAGGGTAATTAAAGGAGTGAATTCCCTTTGCCCTAAACTCCTTATTATATCTCTTTCTTAGAATTATTGTTATACCATTTTTCAAAGGTAGCTAATGGTTTATCCAATCTATTTAATAAAATGTCAAGGTTTGAATTGCGGGTATACTATACAATATGGAACAAGATATAATTAAATAAGCTAATTATTAATTTATCTTGTTCTATGATCGCATTATTAAATCAAATTCCATCTGAAGCTAAAATTAAAAAACATTTAAGAAAAATTGTCTTCGGACAGAATATGTTTTGTCCTCACTGTAATTCAAGAAAGATATATCGCTCTGAAAACCGCTACCGCTGCCGTAAATGCCGAAAACCATTTACTCTTTTATCTGGTACTTGGCTGTCAGGCATGAAACTATCACTCCGAACATTCTGGGCATTACTTTGGTGCTGGACACAACGAGTGCCAGTTCTACAAACCATAAAATTATGCCACGCCAGCGAAAAAACAGTTAGATATTGGTTTCGTCAATTTAGGCTGCATTTGCCTGAATTTGAGCCTATTTTAACTGGTCAAATTCAAATGGATGAAGCCTATTTCAGGAAGCTATCATTAATACTGGCTAAACAGGTTGGCTCTAGAAAGTTAGCTCATCAAATGGTATTTAAAAATTCAGTTGACCGAGAGGAAGCGGCTAATTTCCTGTTTCAATTCATTGAACCTAAAAGCCATTTACAGACTGACGGAGCTGGAATATACAGAAATATAGATAAATGGTGGCAAGTGCGACACAAAAAAGATATACACCGGAAATGGGAATTTGGTTTAACCTCTGAAATTGAAGGATTGTTTGGAAATCTGCGAACTTTTATCAGGCGAATGTATCATCATACCACCCCAGAATATTTACCAGAATATGTGAGTGAATTTTGTGTCAGATTTTCCTCACCAGAAATCTTTGATTCTCCGCTAACCTATCTGAAAAAATCAATATAGCTTGTTCCAACTTGTATTGATTACCCTGAATTTGCAAACCTCTGCAACTGAAACAACTTCTTTTTTTTCTTCACCCCAATGTGCGGTAAAAGTTTTTCTTGTTTTTATTATCATTCCTATAATTGCCTCTGCGTGAATAGCGTCAATATCATTTTTTATAATATCTATTTTTTTAAATGAAATAACTTTTTTATTTTTACTTTCGTAATTATCAAATAAACGACCTATTTCAATAATTAACGAAGTCCATAATGCCCTTTGTGTAATGGTAAGTTTTTTTGATTTTTGAATTTCATCTAAAGTATATTTTTTTCGCATTTCACAAAGCATTTCAAAATATTCTTTTGCAAATCTTAGAGAAAGACTTAGTGTAATAATTGGATTTCTTTTTTTCATTTTCAGCTAAAATTTCAAGATTTATTTATAGAAGTTATTGATAAAAATAGATTAACACGATCTATAAATAATTTTCTTTGAGTTTTTAAGATGTCTAGTTTTTCATTAACAATTGTTTCTTTTTGTCGAATATTACCATCAATAGATTTTTGGGTAATTGGCTTGTTTCTTTGATCTACTTTAAATTTATTTAGATTATTCTTTAATATCATGATTGAGCGATCATATTTAATCCATATAAATGGTATGATAATGAACCATCTTAAAACAAAAAATACTACTACTAAAGATAATCCTATTTTTGCAAGTGTAATTAATAAATAATTAAACATATATTTCGGTCGTAGATGTTTGAATCCTCAGATAATATCAGATGCTTTTTTATTATTTTTTCGCCATTTCCATTCTATATCTATTTCTTTTTTTCGCATAGTTTCACCGCGATACAAATTCATGAATAAAAGATCAATCTGTTGTTTAATTTCTATAGCATTAGAAAAAATGGTCGAAGAATCATCTACACTAGAAGTTAGTTTATTATAAAATATAATCAATTTATCAAAAAAATTGTCTAAATCAATAACCGACGGGATCTCATAATCGCTAGCATTTGTATGGATGTCTTTATGAGCAAAAACTTTATGTCTTAAGTCTTTTAATTTTTTAATCACGACATTATTATTTTCAACAAAATCTTCAGTTTCCCTTTGATTTACTTTATATAAAGAGAAAGAGTCTTCTCTTCTATCGAATGGGTGCAGAATTAATAGAACAAAATTAACAAGAAAAGCCCGTTCTGCTAAACAAAAAAATTGCGGATGGTATCTTTGTATTTCTAAATATCTCTCTGCCATTTCACTTGAAACTGCATCTGGTGATCTAGATAAAAAAATCATTTTCCATCCGTTGTAGGCCGAAAAGGCCTCAAATATATTTGATCTAAAATAATCAGTAATTTTTTTATGGGTTGGATTATTATTATTCATAGGATTTTTAACCAGTCTAATTTAGTCCTAACAATTTAATAAAATAAAAAGTAATAACAGTAACTAATATAGGAACTATTACATTCCATATTGTTTTTGGCATCCAACTTCCTCTGCGATCAAGCAAAAAATTTCTTTGACTTTCAAGTTTATCTAGCTCTCCTGATAACTGATCGTTCTCACGCTCAACAACCGGAGACTGCTTTCCTCCATATTGACGAACAACATCGTTATTTTTATTTAAATTAATCTTGCTTTTAATTTCAACGATTTGCTCTTCAATGTTTTTTAATTTTCCTTTAAACATTATACTTTTATTTATATTATAAATTCCCCTCCGGAATTTTATTTAAATCATCATTTGTTATTCCAAGACCTAAGTCTTTTATTTATATCATAAATTCCCCTCCGGAATTTTATTTAAATCATCATTTGTTATTCCAAGACCTAAGTCCCGCATAATATTATATGCTGCACTACCATCCCTTAGGTAATGTTCTTCACCTTCAAAATCTATATAATAAGCCTCCCCGTGCTCCTCTACCTGTAAAAATATTTTTCCACTATGTTGTTTAGCAAAATATTTATTTGTCTTAACTTTTTCTAGGTCATTATTGGTTATGCCGACGCCTAAGTACCGCATTATTCGATACGCTTCATTACCATTCGCCATATAATATCCCCTACCATCTTTGGGATTTACATAGAATGCTTCTCCGTGAGACTCAACTTGTAATAAAATTTTGCCACTTAATTTTTTTGATAAACTAACATCAAACAATTTAACCGTGATGTTATCGCTTTTATAAGTTCGGTCCCAACCCCCACACCATCTATTTTTTTTATTGCTTGAAATAGCAATTTTTGAACTAAGAGTGGATTTATAATTTATTCTTATAGCAAAATTATCCGACGTCCATGACTCAAAATATTTTGATAGATTTTTTGATGGTTTTATAAATAAATTTACTGATTTATGTATGTCAACATTGTCTATCTCTATATAATTATCATCTGTTTGGATTCCCTCTCTGGATTCATTAAAAGGGGATCCAAAACAATAATCCGTTCCATAAGAAATATAATATATAAGACCATTAGTATTATAATTATAATTAGGGTAAATTATCAATTTTTTTTGATTAGTATCAATTTCTTCTTTTAAATCATAGAGTAAATATTGCTTTAAATCTAAATATTGCACTCTCGCTATTATATTATTTTGGTTATTATATATATCAATACTTTCAAGATTATGAGCGCTATCCTTTCGAGTATCATATACATATCGAAAATACATAAACGGATTTGATATGTTATCTGAATAATCCTCTGCTTGTAAAATGAAATAATAGTCCTCACCTTCTTCAGGATTAAAAACTTCTGGTAATTGTACTTCGTTATATCCAAATGGATCCTTGGTTTTAATTATATCCTCAGTAGATATATACTTTCCATCAAATTTGGGTGTGGCATTAATATTTTTACCAAAATAATAATAATAACCTTTAATATTACCGCTATTATCATTCACGCAAGCAGAACTTTCACAATTTTCCGACCAAGCTAATTTTATATTTTTATATTCATAAACTGCGCTAATACTATTTCCGTATCTATAACTAAAATTGAGCATCTTACCATCATCATCATAGCCATATAAATGCACACCAAATTCCTTTAAATAAGGAGGGGTGATATCATTTTGAATGCTTACTGTCGGTTTAGTTGGAGCGGGGGATTGTTTAATAACTTCATTTTGATACCCACTTCCTAAAATTCCAGAAAGCCACTTTTTTATACTATTTACAGATAAAATATAACTTAATGAATTTAAAGTACCTGCCACTACCATTGTAGGAATACCAATAAATTGTCCGCTTGAGTTATATAAGGCTCCGCCCGAATTTCCATGCTCTAATTGGGCGGTAGATTTGATGTAATTTTGCGTTCCATCAGATTTACTTCCAAAACCGCTAAAATCTCCAGAGGTATAAGTTATGGTTGAGCCTCCTATACTAGGAAAACCAATTGCTTCAACTTTATTTCCAAATTGCAAAGAATCAGAATTTGAATCCCAGATATTTATATAAGGATAAATTTTATTTGTTGGGTTATCCAAATACAAAATAGCGGCATCCATATCATCGGTAGTAGTATAATATTTTACTTCGGCTAAATTATAATTTCCCTCGGTGCCAAAATTTGGCTCTTGGCTTATTGATTCTATGAAACCAATAAAGCAAGTATTTTTATAAGCTCCTTCAATAACATGTCTATTTGTTAAAATAATTCCTTTCGGGTCGATTATTGTACCTGAACCACTAAACCAACTATCCGCTCCGTCAGTGCAGACAATTTGCACTTCAGCATCAATTTGGTTTTGGGTGATAGCATTAGAAAAATTAACAGGAGTAAATCCTAAAACAAATATTAAGATTAAAAAAATTGTAAATTTTTTTCTCATATATTTAAAATTATTAATAAATCGTTTTCGTAACGAAGCGGAGAAAACGCACATTATATCCCCTTTCTAATTAATAAAAAAACAAAAACGGATTATTTTTTTAGAGCAATTCCGACCGTAGTCGGAATTAAAGGAAAACGTGTATTTCATATAACAAATTATATTTGAACTTGTTATATTATTATCCTTATCTTACCAATATTAACTTAAAACCTCAAGCTATCTATATCTCTTGCTTAATTTACTTATCCGCCCTCAAAGAGACCTAGAACTTAAAAAATTCTAAACCAGTCCAAAAACTCCCTTGCTCAAAAACTTAAATTAACTTACAATAAAAATATATAAATAATTCATTTCGCAATTCGCGTCATTCGCTCCGCCAGCTGGCGGATCGCGTATTAGCATCATATTGTATGAAACCGACAATCTTCTCCGGTGTCCAGCCTTCTGGCAACCTGCATATTGGTAATTATTTAGGGGCGATTTCGCAATGGGTGGAAATGCAAGATAAATATAGCTGTATTTTTTGCGTGGTTGACTACCATGCTATTACTATCCACCAAGACCCGAAAGTATTAAATAAAAAAATAATTGAAACTGCTAAAGTTTATCTAGCCGCTGGTATTGACCCGAAAAAATCAATAATTTTTCAGCAGTCTGATATTAGCGCTCATACTGAATTAGCTTGGATTTTAAACTGCATTACTAACAATAGTGATTTGACTAAAATGACTCAATTCAAAGATAAATCGGGTGTCGACATTGATAAACTTGAGAAAGAATTAAAAATATTCTTAAAAAATGAAATTAAAATTTCGCCAGAAATACTAAATATTATCAAAGAAAATCCTACAAAAGCGGCTGATTTAATTGCAAAAATAGCCATAAACACGTCTTTGAAAAAATATAAAGAATTTAAAAAGAAATTTAACTATGTTGGAGTCGGACTTTTTGATTATCCTGTTTTAATGGCCGCTGACATTCTTCTTTATAACACTGATGCTGTACCGGTTGGCGATGACCAGATCCAACATGTGGAGCTAGCCCGCACTTTAGCCAGAAGATTTAATTCGCAATTCGAAAACGTTTTTAAGGTCCCGGAAGTAATTATTAGAAAAGAAGGCGCGCGGATTATGGGCCTAGATAATCCGAATAAAAAAATGAGCAAAAGCGCAGAGTCAGAATTTAATTATATTGCTTTAACTGATAAACCAGAAGTCGCGGCTAAAAAAATTATGCGCGCAGCAACGGATTCTGGAAAAGAAATAAAATATGATCTAAAGAAAAAACCAGGCATTTCAAATCTTCTTACTATTTACTCTCTCCTAGCTAATAAAAATATAAAAAATATAGAAAAGCAGTATAGAAACAAAGGTTATGGCGATTTTAAAAAAGATTTAGCTGGAATCATTAGCCAATTCTTAACTAGCTTCCAGAAAAAATTTAATAAATTTTCTGATAATGAAGTTAGAAAAATTTTAAATAGTGGTGCAAAAAAAATCCGACCAATCGCTGAAAAAACATTAAACAAAGCTAAAGAAAAAATCGGCATTTAATTATAAAGACTAGATTTACATAAAACAAAAACAGGACTTATCGCCCTGTTTTATGTTATGTAATAAATTTTATTCGAATGTGCCCCATTTGCCACGCCCGCCTTGACGCTGTCAAGCGGTCGGGCGGGTAGTGGGGCTTTTGCCCTTAGGCAAAATAACGTTAATTCCAACTCTAACAGGCGCCAATTTGATTTACGATTGTTAATATGCAATTTACGAATAAACGCAATCTGCAAAACAATCGTTCGACTATAGTTATTTAATTTTCGAAAATCGAAAATCAAAATTCACCATATCTCCCTAGAAAGGAGGTGATCCATCCACAGCTTCCGCTACGGATGCCTTGTTACGACTTTGTCCCTATTACCGACCCTACCTTCTCCCGAGTAATCGGGATTCGGGTATTGCCGACTCTCTTGACATGACGGGCGATTATCTTCTTAAGAACATAAGAATTGATGTTCCCACCCAGCGAGCGGATTTCCCGCACTGGGCGAGCTCTAATGCATTTTTGCTTTTAGCTTTGCTATTGACTTTCCTTCTGGCTTAGATAGTAATAATCAAAATTGCTACATGCAGAATATCTATCTTACGTGCAGTTTAATTGCAACCTCCTGCGCTAAAAGCACGAGGCGTTATTCGCATGTGCCCCATTTGTAGTGGGGCTTGCCGAAGGCAATAACGTAAAACTGCCTTCGCCATCTACTAAACCAATTATATAATTTGCATTTAACATATACATATGAGTGGTTCCTTCTTCCGAATACTCGGAATACTATAAACCAGCTGACTTCTGACGCTGCGTTAGTTCAATTATATCATTATTAAAATGAAACCGCAACTTCAGATCTCCCGGGGTTAATTAAATTACCTTTCCTAACATCCCAAATCGGATTTTATTTGAATCTTCCCTATGCTCACCACCCGGTCCATAGGTCGATTCTCCGTTGTTATATTTGGGCTATTATTTGTTTCCGGATCCTCTGCTAATATCCTCGCGAATATTAACTATCTTTCAACTACACTCTCTACGGGTATAGAGAGGAGTGGATTTTAACCACTTGGCAAAATAACCTGCCCGGCGCAGATTTTGTGAGTACAAGACCCGATAACGTATTCACCGTGACGTAGCTGATTCACGATTACTAGCGATTCCAGCTTCATGAGGTCGAATTTCAGACC
>JBDRCJ010000135.1:0-3089 GCA_043821805.1 Patescibacteria group bacterium | reverse complement strand
AATAAACATAAATCAGCTTGGCCAATTATTTTTCCATTGTCAATTACAGAAAACCTAATACTTTCTGAAACTATTTTTTCTTTTTTAATATTCATATTAATCTGGTATAAACTTTAATAAAATTAACTAAAAGGCCCCATAGTATGCATAATAACATGAGGCCAATAAATTTCAAATCTCCTTAATTTAATCAACAGTTACGCTTTTGGCAAGATTTCTGGGTTGGTCAACATTCCTACCTAAAAGCCTTGCGCAATGATAGGCTAAAAGTTGACAAGGTACCACGTTTAGGATGGGAGCCAAAAAATCAAGTGTAGCAGGAACTTCAATAAAATCATCAACCATCTCTTTTACTCGGCTGTCCCCCTGGGTGCCTATGGCGATCACCCGTCCTCTCCGAGCTTTGATCTCTTGAATATTGCTAATCATTTTATCATACATATCGTCTTGGGGTACGATTGCAACCGTAGGCATTTCAGGGTTGATTAACGCAATAGGGCCATGCTTCATCTCTCCGGCCGCATAACCTTCGGCATGAATATAAGAGACTTCTTTGAGCTTTAAAGCTCCTTCCAGGGCAACAGGATAATTGAATTTTCTGCCCAAAAAAAGCCAGTTATTGCACTTGTAATACTTCTCGGCAAGAGCCTGAATAAGGTTGTCTTGGGAAAGGACCGTTCTAACCTGGTCAGGCAGTGCTTCAAGAGCCCGGATTGCCATTATTCCTTCAGTAAGAGAGAGTTTTTGGTGTCGGCCAAGCAGGAGGGCTAAAAGCACCAGGATGGTCAATTGTGAAGTAAAAATCTTCGTTGAAGCAACTCCAATTTCCGGCCCAGCATGATTATAAACGCCAGCCTCGGTTATTCTAGAGATAGTACTGCCCACGACGTTAACGATTCCTAAAAGAGTGGCTCCTTTTCTCCTCGCTTCCTTAATAGCGGCAATCGTATCAGCCGTTTCCCCAGATTGGCTAATGGCAACAATAAAAGTGTTTTGGGGGAAAATTAATTTACGGTAGCAAAACTCGGAGGCCAGTTCCACTTTAACATCAATCTCGGTCAGTTTCTCGAAAATATACCTAGCAACTAGTCCGGCGTAATGGGAAGTACCGCAGGCGACAATAACAATCTGCCGACATTTTTTAAATTTTTCCCAAATTTCTTCATGCTGTTGAATTCCGCCTAGCACAGGAATACCCTCGCCTGAATTTATTCGCCCGCGTATGGCATTCTCTAAAGTTAATGGCTGCTCAAAAATTTCTTTAAGCATAAAATGAGGATATCCATTCAATTCTGTGTCTTCTGGCCGCCATTCCACGGTTTCTGCAACTCTTAAGACGGGTTTTGCTTGAGCTGTGGATATAGAATAATCATCAGCAGTAAGCCTGGCTACCTCATTTTCCTCCAAATGTACTACATTCGCAGTATATCGAACGATGGCGGAAACATCAGAAGCGGCGAAATAACCGTCTTCGCTAATTCCGATAATTAACGGACTACCTCTTCTGGCTACTATAATTTCTCCTGGCATATTCTTATGTATTATTGCTAACCCAAAAGTTCCTTCTATCTGAGACATAGTTTTCCTAACTGCTTCCAAGAGACTGCCTTCAAAATTTAAACTGATCAGGTGGGCTAAAACCTCGGTATCTGTTTCAGAACGAAATGTCACTCCTTGTTTTTCTAGCCTTTTCTTTAGAACATGAAAATTTTCAATAATACCGTTATGAACAACAAAAACAGATTCATCTTGATTAGTTTGCGGATGGGCATTAATCTCAGTTGGCTCTCCATGTGTAGCCCAACGCGTATGAGCAATGCCCATGTTTCCTTCAATACTCACGCCGTTGAGTTTTTGTTCTAGTGAAGTTATTTTACCAACTGCCCTTTTCCAGGTTACTTCATCGCCATTCATTATAGCTAACCCAGCCGAATCATAACCACGATATTCTAATTTTTTTAAGCCTTCTAATAAAATAGGTAAAGTTGGCTGGTTGCCAATATAGCAAATTATTCCGCACATATTAATCACCTCCTTGTTAATTTAATTAATTTAAATGAACAAAAATTATTTAATCAATTCCCATAAATGTAAAAATATTATTTTTTGTGTTTTATAAATCATTTCATTTTCAATAATTACTCCGACTGGCATGCCTTTTGCGTCCCGGGAAATAAAAGCGCATTTTCCCGCATAAATTAAAATGTACGTAGCAGATTCCTCTTTAGTACCAAGCCAACGCCGTTCATCCAGGCCATGCGTTTTACCCCCTGGGGCAAGTGAAATTGCTTTAACTTTAATATCTTTTTTTATTCGTTCTTTTGTAAAATTAGGATAAGCAAAATTTATGTCCTCGCTTACATTCGATGCGGAATAAATATAATATTTTTTATCTTCTTCTTTGCTGACCAAAGCTAAAACATCGTCCAATATTAACTTAATACCTTTTTTCCCTTCATAAAATCTTGTAGTTGGCTGGCCTCCGCCTTTTTCTTGCAAAGATTTTAACTCCGGTATAATTTCATTTAACTTTTCTCTAGCTTTCTTTATATTATCTTCTTCAGCTTGAACTAATTTTAGTAATTTATCAGTATCTTCAGCCATAAATTTCTGCTTAGTTTCGGTTGTGTAATAACTAACTAAACCTTTTTCCTGTAAACTTTTTAAAATGTCATAAGTTGTACCGCGATTTAAATCAGTTAATTCAGCTAATCCGCGGACCGAAATTGCGCCATATTCTATAAGCTTTAAATATACTTTAATTTCTTTGTCAGATAACCCTAATTTTTTTAAAATTGTTACATCCATATTAAAAATATTTTATTTTATTTTATTATTTTTGAAATAAAATTTTAAAGAAAAATCATTAACTATTTCTTTTATCGGATCTTTCAAGGCTTGACAATAAAAAATAATTTCTTTAAATCCCAGGGCATTTATCTTTCTTATCATTTTTAATAATTTATTTTTATTCTGATTTTGGCAAAAACATATGCAATTAGCGCAAGTTATTAATCTATTTCTTTTTTTCATTTTTAGTCATTAAAAAATTAGCTATAAATAAAGTGTAATACAAGATTATATTATTG
>JBDRCJ010000134.1:0-3506 GCA_043821805.1 Patescibacteria group bacterium | reverse complement strand
TAAGCGCAGGAATAAGGACAGCCCCGCCCCATCTCAAATCTAAAGCGCCGGTATAATTTTCCATGAAAAGGGTAAATAAAATATTTATCATCAAATAAAGAATAGTCAGGCTCATACTTCCATAAAACCTTTTCATCAGTTAAATTTCTTCTTTTATTTTTTATTATCTCGTTGCTTTTTTTATCAAAGTAATAAATATTATCTGTATAGCGCAAACCTTTTTTATTTTCATATTTTATTAATATCTCTTCAAAAGCCTCCTCGCCGTCTCCGATGCAAACCATATCAAATAATTTAGTGCTAATCACCTCGTCAGGCTTTAATACCGAGTGCACTCCGCCGATTATTACTTTTGTCTCTTCTGAAATTTTTATTTCCGGCCAAAAATCTAATAAATGGTCATACTCATAAGAACTGCAGGATATAGCGATAAGATTCGGCTTAAATGAATTAATCTTTTCCTGCAAATCTTTTATTAAGTCATCTCTTGATTTTAGCTCACTATCTATACTTTTAAAAGCTTTTACTTCGCCGGTATTAGCGCGCTCTTGTACGCTCGCAGTTGACCGATATTCTTTTTCATATAGATAGGCGTCAAAATAATCAGTCTGCCACGACCGCCTTCTGGCAATTCCGTTAAATATTGATATTGCTTTAGTAATTTCTGGGTTATTAGCTACGCTCGGAAATAAAAATAATATTTTATTCATAATTTTTTCTTTTTTTATATTAATTTCCTAATACTTGCCTGGCGGCTTCCAGTTCTGCTGGCGTATCAATTTCAAACCAATCAGCCGGACCAATATCAGCTGTTTTTATTTTATAATTATTATTAATAAATTCTTTAAAAAGCCATTCAACCGTTGCCTTTTCTTTATTTAAATTCAAAATTTCAGCTATTACCTTATTTAATTCTTCTAAATATTCTTTAGCATAATAAAATATTCCAGTATAAATCGCTTCAAAATCGGTTAAAGTTTTAGACATGGCTAACATATTTTTTTCTTTATCAACTTTCACCTTCATTACGTCTTCATCATCTCCGGACAAGTCAAAACTTGAATAAACCGCGATTCCATTTAAATTTTCGCTTACAGCTTCGGCCGTAGTTTTTTTAAATACATAATCAGCATTACAAACTAATAAATCCTTATCCTTCACTAAAGGTAGAGCCGCTGCCAAAGAAAGTAGATTTTGAAACTGAAAATTTTTATTCTCCACAATTTTAATATTCGGGTCAATTTCTTTTACTTTATTTTCTAGTTGATCAAAGCAATATCCACCCACGACAATTATCTCGTTTATACCAATATTTTTTACAAACTCTATCGCATGCTCAATTAAAGTTTTACCGCCTACTTCTAATAAAGGCTTAGGTGAATTTTTCGTTAAATCACCTAATCGATTACCCATCCCGGCAGCTAAAATAACTCCGATTGTATTAATGTTATTTTGGCTTGACATATTTATATATTTATGATTAGATTAATTAATTATAATTTAATTTTTGTTTGATTTGGATAAACAATTTAACGACTAAACAAGGAGGAGAAAATGAAACATGAGAAAAAAGAAGAGATTCTTAGGAATGTTTCTAAATTAATTTATGAAGCTGGCAAATTAATTTCAAATTACAGAAAGGAAATATTATCAATTCATGGTAAAAGCGGTAATCCTCGCGACTTGGTTACTGATGCCGACAAAGCATCACAGAAATTAATATGCTCTGCTCTCAGAGAAAATTTTCCCGACATGCAAATTATAGCCGAAGAAGGAAGCGGTGAGATAATAAATGTTGATCCGAAAATTCTCACCTGGATAATTGACCCATTGGATGGGACAACAAATTTTGCAAAACGCATTCCCTTATATGCCATCAGTATTGCCTTGTGTCAGTACAACGAATCAATTGTTGCAGTCGTTTTGGAGCTTCCCGGCGAGAATACATTTTTCGGAATAAGAAAAAAAATGGCTATCATGTTTGAAGGCAAACTTCATCTAAATCTCGCTGTAAGTCAATGCGATAATATTCAATCTGCAAGTATTGCCTTTGATTATCCAAAACTGGATGAACGGCGCCGGATAATTGAGAACGCGATTTTCAACCTAATGAAGAAAACCGATCATACGCGGGAATTAGGAAGCGCTGTATTAGCTCTTTGCTATGTAGCGGCCGGAATTTTGGACGGCTACATCAATGCTCAACTCTATCCCTGGGATGTTGCCGCGGCAAAACTCTTTATAGAGCAAGCTGGCGGCAAAGTAACAAATGAAAAAGGTGAGCCTTGGACATTTGCTGACCGTTGCTGTATAGCAAGCAACGGCAAAATCCATGATCAGCTTGTCTGCGAATTTCAAAATGCTCTTTAAATGAACAACTTATCTAGAGGCTTCTCAATTTGAGAATCCTCTATTTTTTTATATAAATTTATAAAATAATCTGCTCTTTTTCTAGATAATTCTGGAAAGTTTATGGTCACAAACGGGCCGATAAATATTTCTCGCGCCAGACGCCATTTTAGTCCGGGAATTAAAAATTCTTTTTCTACCTCCGTCATCAGTCTTTCCTGATTATACCCCTTTAAAAAGGCTGCTAATAAATCATTATTTAATTTCTCATCCTTAAAGCAGGTCCAGATAATCGTCGTAGTGATGTCATGCAGTAACTGGCCATAATAGGAGTTATCAAAATCTACAATGCCAGTAATTAAATTATTATCTACTATAATATTTTCTGGTTTAATATCCTGGTGGGTAATGCCTTTAGGCAGGCTTTCAGGAAAATTATATTTCGCTAATTCAGTTTGAACAAAATCCATTAATTCTTCCGCGCGCGGAAATTTACGTCTAATCATTTCTTCCCTATTATTTTCCGCTAATTTTTTTAAATCTTCCGGGTCCCAGGTTGGCTTATTAATTTTCGGCTGAAAATTCTGAAGCAGCTTATGCAGTTTACCGCTCACTTGTCCGGTTTGATAAAGCAATTCTGGGGTAATATTTTTAATAAAATCTCCGGGAATAAATTTATAAATTATCACGGGTTTATTATTAAACTCTAAAACCGCTTCTTGATTGGCCGCAACCAGCACAATCGGATTAGGAAAATCAGTATTATTTAAATAATTTAAGATATCAATTTCAAATGTTACTTCCTCTTTTGCTTTGTAGTTATAAATGCGGAAAATATATTTATTTTTATCTTTATCAATAATTAAATAATTATCATTCATTACCCCGCTTTTTAAATGTTCAACTTTAATTATATCTAAATTATAATTATCTTTTAAAAATTCTTTTATATTGTCGTTTTGGTTAATTTCCATACTCCATAATTCATAATTCTAAAATTATTCTTGGTTCCAAATTGTGTTAAGTAAAATATCTCGCCCGGTTATTCCGCTGGCTTCTGGGGAAATTAGAAAAGAAGCTAAATTAGCGACTTCTTCTGGTTCAGTAAAGCGCTTTAATTCTAAAGGCTGGCAGATTTCTTTATAAAATTCTTCAGG
>JBDRCJ010000133.1:0-8022 GCA_043821805.1 Patescibacteria group bacterium | reverse complement strand
AAAAAAGCAGGTGTTTGTTTTTTAAACTACGTTGACTTTTATTCTTTTTTTTGCTACTATTTAGGCAAATAGTCAAATAAGACTATTTTTATTTTGGCTTGCCCTACGAAGCTTTAATAAAGTAGGGGGGTGTAGCTCAGTTGGTTAGATCCGCCAGCTGGCGGACTGTCACGCCCCGTCTCACATACATCTATTAACTTAAAAATAATATTGCCCAGATAAATGTAAAAATTCTGGGCGGAGCGGTAGCTCAGCTGGTTAGATCCGCCAGCTGGCGGACTGTCACGCCCTTGCCCTAAATATACCTAATAACTTTTAAAATTTCTATTGCCTAAAAATATATGTAAAAATTCTGGGCGGAGCGGTAGCTCAGCTGGTTAGAGCGCCTGCCTGTCACGCAGGAGGCCGCGGGTTCAAGTCCCGTCCGTTCCGCCCAGGATTTTTTACTTGGGGCGAGGCCGCGGGTTTTTACCCGGTCGGATGACTGGGCAAGTCCCGTCACTCCCGCCCAAAATAAACATTTTAAAAATATCCAAAAATTCTTTGGATATTTTTTTTAAGAAATATAGATTAAAATCTATATTTAAATATATACTCCTTTAAAGCTTGATTTTATTTAACTAATATGCTATTTTATATTAATGGATTAAAAATTAATAATTAAACCTTGTCTTGGTTACGGCGATTTTACCGTATCTCGGTCAAGGCT
Source organism: Patescibacteria group bacterium (assembly GCA_043821805.1). Taxonomy (GTDB): domain Bacteria; phylum Patescibacteriota; class Patescibacteriia; order Patescibacteriales; family CAYMCJ01; genus JBDRCJ01. The sequence goes on along the minus strand of JBDRCJ010000133.1, from coordinate 7,313 downwards.
AAAGCTATGCTAGACAAAAAAACCAAACAAAAAATTATTACTAGATTTAGAACGCACGAAAATGATACCGGCTCTCCCCAGGTTCAAATTGCTATCCTATCTGAAGAAATCAAGGAATTAACTAGCCATTTAAAAAAACATAAACATGATTATTCTTCACGCCGCGGTTTATTAAAAAAAGTCGGGGAAAGGCGTAAATTACTTAAATACCTGCAAAAAGAAGATGAAAAAGCTTTTCAAGATTTAGCTATAAAATTAAAACTTAAAATTGCTAAAAAAATGATCAGCGATGAAGAAGAGAAACTGCGCATTGAACAAGAAGAGCTAGCCAAACAAGAAGTTATTGTAGAAGAAGATATTGCAGAGCCAACAGAAGAAAAGAAAAAAGAATAATCATTTTAATTATATTTCTTAATTACTTTTAAAATTTGCAGTATTTGCTCCGCCAGCTGGCGGATTGCGGTTTCGCATTATTATTATGATTAAACATAAAGAGCAACGCGTGGGCATATTAGTAGACGTTTCAAATATGTACCATTCAGCGAAAAATTTATATAACAAAAGGGTGAATTTTAAAGAAGTCTTGAAAGAAGCAGTGGCTGGAAGAAAATTAATTCGGGCAACTGCTTACGTAATTAGAACTGAAACTGAAGAAGAAGCACCGTTTTTTGATGCCTTAAGCCAACAAGGATTTGAAATAAAAATGAAGGATTTAAAAATCTTTGCCGGTGGTGCGAAAAAAGCTGACTGGGATGTCGGGATTACAGTTGATGCGATTAAATTAGGAAATAGCCTGGATGTGATTATTTTAGTTACTGGCGACGGTGATTATGTGCCCTTAGTCCAGTATCTACAAAATACTAAAGCTTGTCTGGTGGAAGTAATGGCTTTCCGTAAAACTACTTCAGCCCAATTAGTAGAAATCGCCGATGATTTCATTGACTTAAGCGGTAGTAAAAAATATTTACGATAATTAAATTTTTAATAATTAATATACATATTGTTTGGTTATTAGATAAATAGTACTGTGGGTTTTCTCATAGTCCTGTAATCTAGTGGCCAAGCACTTAACAAATCAAAAATCAAAAATCAAATAGACATTTTGAATTATGATTTGTCATTTTGCATTTGAGATTTGAATTTTGATATTAAAAACATGAACAAAGAACAAACGTTTAGTTGCGAGTGGCTTGGCCGCACTCTCACTATTAAAACTGGCAAATTAGCCAGACAAGCTAACGCCGCCATAACTGTCCAATACGGCGATACAGTCGTAATGGCAACAGTGGTTGAATCCCTTACCGAACGCGAGGGAATTGATTTTTTTCCTTTAATGGTTGAGTTTGAGGAGCGTCTTTATGCTGCCGGAATTATTAAAGGTTCCCGCTGGATAAAGCGGGAGGGCCGACCGACTGACGAATCGATACTGACCGGCCGGATGATTGACCGATCAATCAGGCCATTATTTAACCAGGACTCAAGAAAAGAAGTCCAGGTTATTATTACCGTCTTGTCGGTTGACCAGGAAAATGATTTTGATATCGTTTCCTTAATCGCCGCTTCGGCCGCTCTGTCAATTTCCGGAGTGGAATGGCAGGGACCGATTAGTGGAATTAGAGTCGGCCAAATAAATAACAAATTTATTTTTAACCCAACATACGAAGAACGCTTAAAAAGTAATCTTGATTTAATTGTGGCTGGAGCTGATAAAAAAGTTATTATGATTGAAGCTGGAGCAGCTGAAGTAAAAGAGGTTGAAATGTTAAAAGCGATTATCGCCGGACAAAAAGAACTGCAACCCGCCCTAGCGCTTATTAAAAAAGTTAAAAAAGAAGTACTGGCGCCGGAAAAAATCACTAAGGAAAAACGGCTAAGCGAAGACGAACAAACTGCGATTAAAGAGAAAGAGGCTTTATTTAGTTTGGCTGAAGATTGGCTCAATAAAAATATTAAACCGATATTATTTAATAAAACATACTACACTAAAGGCGAAAGAAAAGCCGCTGTGCGAGCGATTAAAGATGGTTTAGATGAATATTTATTTACTAAAAATATTGGCCGGGAAAAACGCGAACAGGCGATAAATAACTTAGTAGAAAAAGCGGTTGAGGCCGAAGTTACTCGGGCGATTTTAGAAGAAAAAAAGCGCGTTGACGGCCGCGACTTAGATCAAATCAGAACTTTAACTGCTGAAGCCGGTATTTTGCCCCGTAATCACGGTTCCGGTCTTTTTTCCCGAGGAGAAACGCAAATCATGTCAATCGTTACTCTCGGACCTCCAGGTATGGAGCAGACCTTAGAGGGAGTGGAAGGGATGAGCACCAAAAGATTTATGCACCACTATAATTTTCCACCTTATTCAACCGGAGAAGCTAAACCGATTAGAGGAACCGGCCGCCGAGAAATCGGCCATGGCGCCTTAGCGGAAAAAGCAATCATACCCGTAATTCCTGATAAAGTAGAATTTCCTTACACCATCCGAGTAGTAAGTGAAACTTTAAGTTCTAACGGTTCTTCTTCAATGGGCTCAACCTGCGCTTCAATCCTAGCCTTAATGGACGCTGGCGTGCCGATAAAAAAAGGCGTAGCGGGAATAGCTATGGGCTTAGCTTCTAATAATGATATGAGTAAATGGGAAATACTAACTGATATCCAGGATTTAGAAGACGGACAAGGCGGGATGGATTTTAAAATGACCGGTACGGCTGATGGCCTAACCACTATTCAATTAGACACGAAAACCGATGGCTTAACTGAAGATATTATAGATAAAACTCTCTCACAAGGCCGCCTGGCTTTAAATGAAATTCTAAAAATGATGTCTAAAGCGATTGATAAACCTAGATCAGATTTAAGCCAATACGCCCCCCGCATTATCAGTTTTCAAATTGACCAAAATAAAATTAGAGAAGTAATCGGCTCTGGCGGTAAAGTAATAAATAAAATTATCGACGACTATGAAGTTTCCATTGATATAGAAGATGATGGCTTGGTTATGATCTGCGGCTCTGATAAGGAAAAAAGCGAACAAGCGGCCGAAGTAATAAAAAATATTGTTCGAGAGTTTGAGGCCGGCGAAATCTTTACTGGTAAAGTTTCCCGCTTAATGGATTTTGGCGCTTTTATTGAATTTACTCCAGGTCATGAAGGCATGGCTCATGTTAGCGAGCTAGCGCCTTACCGCATTAATAAGCCACAAGACTTTTTAGAAATTGGCGATGAAGTAACTGTAAAAATAAAAGAAATTGATGACCAGGGCAGAATTAATTTAACCATGAAAGGCTTAGAAAAAAATACTCCCCTCTGGGCAAACGAAAAAGGCAAAAGCCAATTTTCCGATAGGGATTCTGGATTTAACCAACGGCCAAGCAGGTTTAGTAATCGCAATCGAAAAAGGTATTAAATGATTATTTAAATAATTTTACAAAATAAAAACGAAGGCGAGGTTTGCTAACCTCGCCTTCGTTTTTATTTTAAATATTTAATAATTTAGGGCTGTAAAACATCTTCAGTTCGACCATTAATCGAAATAATTACTTCATTAATATCAGGAAACTGCAGCAAAGTATTTCTAATCTGCGCGCTAATCGCAGCGACCCGGCAAGAGCCGCCTACTTCAAATTCTAATTGTTCGTCAAAGTCAACTTTAGCTATACCATTATTAATAGTTAATGATTGTAGTTGAACATTCGGATTAATGCTTGTTATATAACCTTTAGATTTTTCTTGATCAGTTGCTCCTTTTAATAATTCTAAAATAGCTTGTTCTTTTGGATTTTCAGGACTAACTATTCTTTCTACTGGGAATACTTTATCGCAGGACACTTCTGGATCTAATAATTCATTATTAAAATAAACCTTAACTGTCTCTAATTCTACTTGGCCAAATTTAATCGGGATAATAAGCTCATCAGCATTTTCCAATAAACCAGAGGGGTTATCTTTTTCTAGAATTAATTTGCCATAATTTCCAGTCGGCGCCATAAAGGTTAAGACAGCCTGAAAAGGAATAAAGTCTTCAGTCATCCAATCTGCGGTTGTAGTCGCAATCCCAGCGGCGAGTACTGTTCCATTATTATAATACAATTTAACCGGAAAACTGGCTTCAAAAAACCAAGTTCCTCGCGCTTCGCCACTAATGACTAAGGGGCTAGCAATTTCCTGATTTGGCCGCGGATAATCTACTCTAATAAAATCAGTCTTTTCTAATTCATTGCCAATATCTTCAGCAAATAATTCCTCTTCAGGCGTTTGACATTGCCGTGGGTAGCTTTCTAAAATAGTATTTCCGGCCTGTTCACATTCAGTAAAACTGGTAATTACCGGCTTTTCTTCGCCACAGCCGCTTTCTGGCATTGGCGCGCTAGGATTGCCGTGTTTTACCCATTCTCCGTTATCGCAAAGCCAAGTATCTTCGTCAGTAAATAAACGAAGGCCAATAATGGCGGTAAAAGTAACAATCGCTAAAATAATTATAATTATTAATGCTTGTTTCATAGCTTTTTAAGTAATTAATAACCAAATTCTAGCTCCTTTTATTTATTAAGTCAATAATAAAAAAATACCCCACGTTTATTAACGCAGGGTAATGTTGGTTAATTTTGAAAATTACTTATCTTGATATTCTTGAGACAATTGATGTGCAGTAAAAGCCATTTTTATAAATTCAACTCCTTGTCCTTTAATAGTTAACGCACAAAGCTCCTCATGACAACGACTAAAAACATTAGCTAGCAATCCAGTTGTTTCCTCGCTTAATTTAAGAAGCTTAATTAATAAACATAATTTATTTAAGATATCAGGAGATTTTCCATTACAAATAAAATCGGCTTCTAAAATTCCTTCCTTTCCAAGATCCTCCCAGCTATAATTCTTTTCGCTAAGCAATGCCTCAATAAAAATTAACAGAGCTGCTCCATTGCCATTTTGGTTTGCGGAATTTACTTGAGCATCATTTCTGCTAGGTTGATTGCTAATATCATTTTTTTTATTTGCTTCTATAACTTCCTTGATTTCTCCTAGATAAAGAGCGAAAAACTTTTTTCTTTTTTCTTCTTCAAGTCCCAGACTATTCGCCAAATATTCAAGCTGCCTATTAGTAGCCTTTAATCTACCCGCGAAAAAATTGTCAAGAAAATCTTTTCCTAAACCAGCTTTTAGAGACAATTGTTCATTGCTAAAACCCGCTTCTTTCATTAACTCTTCTAAATATTCTAAAAATTGCTTTTGACTTGCTCCTCCCTGCTCTTTTTTACCCGAATGTATTTTTTCTCCAGCTTGACTTTCACCACTATATTTAATAACTGCTCGCCGTTCACTAATTCCAGAAGCGGAACATAACTTTTGCGTCCATTTACCTTTTAAGCCAAGGGCTTGACCGATTTTTTTTACTGTTTTCTCCATTGGAGAATATTCTCCATTTTCTAGTTTAGTTATGTATTTAGGGCTTAAACCAGCCTTGATCTCTAAATCTTCCGCAGTGATATTAAATAGCTCTCGAAAATCTTTAATCAACTCGCTGATTTTTTTTCCTTCTTTAAAAATATTAGCTAAATTCTCCTCTGCGATATCACTACTCTTTTGCTTACGAGGATTTTCCGCCTTTTTTCTTTCCTGAATATCAGACGCTGATAAAAGCCAATTTTTACTAAATTCATCAAGCTTTAAAGCTTCCGCTATGCTCTTAGCAACATCTCCGTAGGGCTTCAAGGTTCCATTTAATAATAAACTGATATAACTCGATGATCTTCCTATACCCAATGACAATGTCGCAGCTTTAATTATTAATGCATCTAACATTATTTTTAGCCTTTCCTTGAATAGTATTGCTTCGGGTGATTTATCTATCAAAGGTTTTAGAATATTCACAATATTATTAGCTGGCGAATCTTCTGGTGAAGGCGACGGCTTGTTTTCTTTTTTCTCACATTGCTTACGATATTGTAGCTTAACAGCCATTTCAGGGTCGTCTAAGCTTTTCATTTCTATTGCTTCATATTCCCAAATTATTCTAAACTTCTCGGCCTCTTCATCTGCTAAATTAAACATTTTTATTATTCTCTCAAAAACTTCTATTCCATTTACTTTTTCTTCTCCTTTTATAATATTTTCAAAAAAGGAGCAGCTTACCCCAACTTTACTCATATTTTCTTGGGTTATTTCTTTAAGTTTTCTAATTTCATCACAAGCCTGTCTAAAACTAATCGTTTTTTCCAACCCAGCTTTTAGGATAGCGGCAATAGTTTCCATCTCCTACCTCCTTTTAAACACACCTTATGTTGTTGTTAAATAACAAAATTATACTTATATATTTTACTTATTAACTATCCAAACTGAATAAGTTAAATAGGTAGCAAACATTACCCAGGAAGCATAAGGGATCAATAAACTCGCGGCCAGGCGGGAAATCGGCCAAATTAAAATTATTAGAATTACTACTGAAGCACCTAGCGTGGCGGCTTCAAAAATTGCTGGGCTGATTAAATGCAAATAAAAAAATAAATAACTCCAAAATACATTTAAAAAAGCGTTTATAATAAAAACTATAATTATCCAATTAAAAAGGGAATTATGCTCTGCTTTATTAAAAAAAATTAGGGCCGATATTGTTCCTAAAATAAAAATTAATGTCCAGACAGCGCCAATCACTGAACCGGGCGGGGTCCAGCTTGGTAAATTAATGCTCTTATACCAATCCATCCCTTGGCTAGTTAAATAGCTGCCGAGAGTAGCAACAAAAATTGTAATAATTGGGATAATAAAATAATTTAGTTTCATATATCTTTATTCTAACTTTAGAATTGTCTTTAGTCAAATAAAAAAGCCTGAAAATAATCCCAGGCTTTTTGTCATAAAATTCAATTTTATAGTCCATACATAGCTTGAAGTCCTTTAATATCAGGTAATTCTAATGTCCTTTTCATTGTTTCCCCGGCAATAGAATATCCATACATTGTTACTTCTGTGCAGGTTGTGCTGTAAATATCATTTAAGCCGATGGCATGGCCTAATTCATGGGTAGCAATATTTCTTAAATCCATGACGTCGGGTGTCTTGGGATCAGTAGCATCGCCCCATTGGTAATAATTATTAAATAAAATATCATATTCAATAATCTGCTTAGTCCTTCTATTGTACCAAAGCGAAGTAACAGCGATGACATTACTATCCGAATAATTACCAAAACTTAAAGTATTTTTATTATCCCGCTTGCCATAAGTTGCAGAATAATCTACTGCATAACTGTTATTAAATAATTCGCTTGAAGTAAAGCTATCCCAAGTTTCAGCTGCGGCGCTGATGTTAGCCGCTAC
>JBDRCJ010000132.1:0-3086 GCA_043821805.1 Patescibacteria group bacterium | reverse complement strand
TATGGCCCGGACAGAGGCCTGCATCCGAACAGAGTAGTTGATTTAGATAAAATCGCTTTTTCTAAACTAGCACCGCTTGGGGCCGGAATTATAAATATTTCAGTTGAACCGATCAATGTAATACCTGATAAGCAGAATCGGATTTTAGGCGTTAGCAGTACTGGCGCTACTTTTACACCCCAGCTAACTGTGAAATCATCTATTATTATGAATGAAAATACTAATGAAATATTATGGGAACACAAAGCAACGTCTACTTTGCCCTTAGCTAGCTTAACAAAATTAGTGGCAATTAAAGTTTTTTTAGAAACTAAACCAAGCTTAAATCAGGTTGTAGATTATAGCCTGAAAGATGAAGAATATAATTATCAGTATTGTAAAAAATGGGAATCAGCTAAAGTCGCTTTAAATGACGCCGATAGCTTAACGATTGAAGATTTAATTTATTCTTCTTTAGTCGGTTCGGCAAATAATACTATTGAAACTTTAGTTAGGGTAAGCGGGTTAAGCCGAGATGAATTTATTAAAAAAATGAATGAAACTGTAAAAGCCTGGGGAACCGAAGAGACAAATTTTGTTGAACCGACTGGCTTATCGCCGGAGAATGTGAGTTCTGCCTTAGATTATGCTATAATAACTAAAGAAGTGTTTACTCATCCGATTATTGAAAAAGCGAGCACTATGGAAGAATATAAATTTACTACCGTTAACACTAAAAAGGCTCATCGCATAAGAAATACTAATCAATTATTGCTTACTAATCGTTATAATATTGCTGGGTCAAAAACTGGTTATTTAGACGAAGCTGGCTATTGCTTAATGACAAGAATAGAAGCTTCTAACGGCCAAAAGTTAATTGTTGTTACCTTCGGCGCTGAAACAAGAGATATTAGTTTTAGTGAAACTGAAGAGCTAATTAAGTATGGATTAAGGAAAATTGTTAACTAGTAATTAATTATGATTAAATTATTAAATATTTCAAGAATATATCCGCCTGATATTAAAGCTTTATATCGGGTAAATTTACAAATTAAACCTGGAGAATTTGTTTCTATTGTCGGACAGTCTGGCACCGGGAAAACAACAATGGTTAAAATTTTAACCGGCGAAGAACGTGCTAATGAAGGGAAGGTATTAATCGGCGGTTGGGATATAACTAATATTGGCCAGCGGGAAATACCATTTTTAAGGCGTCAGATCGGGGTAATATTTCAGGATTTTAAATTATTACCGAAAAAGACTTTAAGCGAAAATGTTTCTTTCGCTTTGCAGGTTTGCGGTCAAACTCCAAAAAAAATAAAAAAAATTGTCCCTCAGGTTTTAAAAATTGTCGGGCTAGAAGATAAGCAGGATCGTTACCCGCACGAAGTTTCCGGTGGAGAACAGCAGCGAGCGGCGATTGCCCGAGCTTTAGTCCATCGGCCGAAAATTTTATTAGCTGATGAACCGACTGGTAATTTAGACTCGATTAATGCTTATGAAATAATTGACTTATTACAAAGAATAAATAAATTTGGTACAACTGTTGTTTTAGTTACCCATAATCGGGAAATTGTTAATAAATTAAAAAAGCGGGTAATTACTTTAGATGGTGGAGTAGTAGTGAGCGACCAGGCGGTTGGAAAGTATATTCTTTAAAATAGATATTTAGACAGTTAGTAAATAGACAACTAGACAGCTAGAAGTAATACTATTCTATGTCTTTTGAAAAAATTCAACATTTTACTCATTTATTAACATGGCAAAAAAATCATTAATTAGTTTTAGATGTATATAAAATAACAAAAAAATTTCCTAAAGATGAATTATTTGCTTTAGTCAGCCAAATAAGAAGGGCGGTCAGTTCAATCACAGGTAATATTGCTGAAGGTTATGGGCGGTATCATTATAAAGATAAAATAAGATTTTGTACTATTGTCAGAGGGTCAACCGCTGAAGTACAGAATTATTTAATAATAGCTAAAGATTTAAGTTATATAACTGAAGAATAATTTACCCAAATAAAAATTATCAGTTATGAAGGTTATAAGCTTATTTGCGGCTTAATTCAAAGTACTGATAAATTTAGAATTAAATAGTTTTGACAATAATTAATTAGAATTCTTTATTCTTATTCTTAAAAACTTCTAGTTGTCTATTTGCTAGTTGTCTAGTGTCTAACATATGCTTTTCCTTTCCTTTCTTCGGATAATAAAATTTAGCTTACAAGATGTTGGGCGAAATATTTGGTTATCAATTGTTACGATAACTATTTTAATCTTGGCTTTATTTTCCATAAATATGCTCTTAGTAGTGAAAGTAATTAGCCAAACCGCAATTGATGCGATTAAAGATAAGGTTGATGTTAGCCTGTATCTAGTCCCAGAAGCAGAGGAAAATGAAATTCTCGCTTTAAAAGCGGAAATTAGCAATTTAAACCAGGTAAAAGAAGTCACTTTTATATCAAAAGCAGAAGCGCTTGAATTTTTTCGGAAAAAAAATGAAGACAATCCGGAAATTCTACAGGCTTTGCGCGAATTAGGCAAGAATCCATTAACGCCAAGCTTAGTGATTAAACCAAAGAATACTGAATCAGTCGACCAGTTTATTACTGAATTAAATAAGATTGAATCAGGAATAATTGAATCCCGTAATTTTACTGATCATAAACTGCTGCTAGGTAAAATAAATAATATTACTGATAAAGTAAATCGGGTTGGTTTCGCGGTCAGTTTGATTTTTATTTTAACTACCCTTTTAGTAGTTTATAACGCGATTAGAGTAGCGATTTACACCCACCGCCGGGAAATAAATATTATGAAATTAGTCGGCGCTTCTAACCCTTTTGTTTATATGCCGTTTTTGTTTTCTAGTATAATTTATACTTTTATTGGGGTAGCGGTTGCCACAGTAATTTTTTATCCATTCTTGGGATTATTACAGCCATATTTAGAGGCATTTTTTATTGACTATAATATTAATCTTGTTAGTTATTTTAATGAAAATTTTATTAATATTTTCGGTTTGCAGTTTGCCGGAATTGCCCTAATAAATATTTTCGCTAGCTTTATTGCCGTCAGAAAATACGCCAAAGTGTAATCAGAAAA
>JBDRCJ010000131.1:0-3857 GCA_043821805.1 Patescibacteria group bacterium | reverse complement strand
GACACGACTACCCATGCTAGGTTGGATTCTTTTGATTTGTTTTGAAATTCGATTTCTTGATTCATATATTTATATTAAAAATAAAAATAGCCCCAAATAATAAATTTCCGAAGGAAATTTAAAAACTTTTAATTATTTCATCTAACGTATCGGCATTATCCGAAGTTTTTGTGTAGCGTAGCGGAACAAAAATTTGGGCCGAAAAAAATTGACATTCCTTTAGAATATAATTGTGTCAATTTTCTGAGCCGGATATGCCGTGTTATACGCTGTTCAAAAAATATTTTTCGTTCTTATTAGTCAAATAGGATTTCCTCAATTTTTATAAATTTGATTTTTTCCGTTTTGAAAAATGAAAGAGGGGTTAGGGGTGAATTTCATTTTTCAAAACTCCTTAAGTATTTTGTCTGAATATTATTTTAACGCTTCTTCTTTTCAAGATATTTCTGAATTAAATATCCTAAAAACGCAAAAAATAATCCAGAAATGAGGAAGGTGATGATAACGACTCCTGCCACATCGTCATTTGGGTTCAGATACCGCAACATTGCTATTACGCCACCAGCGACCACCTCGCCGAAGACAAACCCACTGATTACTCCCGTCTTAGCGTATTTTCCTGCAAGTTCATACGCGAGACCAGCGCTAAATAAGACGACACCGAAAAAAGCGAAAGCAGTCCAAGGCCAATTCCATCCATCAACATACATATTCCCAAAGAACGGAATCAGTAATATTGCTACCGTGAAAAGCACTGGCCGAATAATAATGTTTGTATTTTGCATAGTGGTTGTTAATGATTTAAGTTTATAAATAAATAATTTTTGTAGCGTAGCGGAGAAAACACATAATTATCCCCCTCTTATAATAAAAGAAAAAATCAAATTTATTCCCCCTTGAAAGCCTGTCTTCATTTTACCTCAAGAAAAATATTTTTTGAATTGCGTATAACGTATCGGCATCATCTGAAGTTTCGACACCTCCTTGTTAAAATTATAAAAAGTGTCGAAATTTGGGCCGAGAAAATTTTGCTATCCTTATTATATCATAAGTGCAAAATTTTCGAGCCAGATATGCCGTGTTCTGCGATGTAAATAATATTTTTTAATTTTTCACTTCATTGTAAAGTGCTATTTCTTTTTTCATTTGCTCGGCTATAATTTCAGGATTAGCATGAGAAAATATTTTAATATCACCAATCTCTTTATAAATCGGAAAGCGTTGAATAAATTTTGTTTTTTCTCTGTCTTCCTTTAAGTCAAAGCCCCTTGAAAGTTGTCTTTTAACAACGATTTCCGCACTTTCATCTAAAGATTTTGACGGCAGAAGTAAAACGGAAATCCCCTCATCTTTCAAGGTTTGTTTATGCTTCAAGGTCAATTCTTCCATATTCTCGTGAATTAAAAATCCAGAGGACAGAGAAAAAACAAAATTTTCTAAATGTTGGCTCAAAATGTCGTAGAATAATCTAGAATTTTCAAGGCAATATTTTTCATATCCGAAGTTGTTAATATAACTGCCAACATTTTCAACGCGTTCGCAAAATTCCACATCCAAATCGATGAAATTATAGCCGAGCAAATTCGCCAAAATCTCTCCGCATGTTGACTTGCCCACACCACCTGGACCGATTAGAAATATTTTCATAGCAGGAAAAAAGAAATAGCAATCATTAAAAAGAAAAATTAAAAAATATTATTTATTTCGCCTAACTAGTTATATACGAACTTATTGTTTTTTTATTAAAAATTAGGTAAAATTATTATATAAATATGTAATTAGAAACTATTATGAATACATATAGTAATATGCGGACTACTTCCATAACCAGAGATCCGATGTATTATTTAGAGCAGGAAATGAGATTACGTAATTTTAGCCGTAAAACTATTAAATCTTATTTATATTATAACAAAGAATTACTGCGGTTTGCAAGCTATAAATCTATTAAAGAAATAAATAAAGAGGATGTTAAGGATTATTTAGATTATTTAATTACTGGCGGGAAATCTTATGCAACTATAAATTTAATTATTAATGCCTTAAAATTTTATTATGAGGGAATATTGCGCCGAAGTTTTTTTAAATCAGATTTTGGCATAAAGCGGCCTAAAAAAGAAAAAAAATTGCCAGTAGTATTATCAAAACTTGAAATAATAAAAATGATAGATGCCTGCGAAAATAATAAGCATAAATTAATGATTCAGATTTTATATTGTTCCGGGGTACGAGTAAGCGAGCTAGTTAATCTAAGAATTAATGATATTGATTTTAATCGTAAAATAGTTATAATTAAAGAAGGTAAAGGAAATAAAGACCGGATTAGCATAATATCAAAAGTTGTGATAGCCAATGTAAATAAATATTTAGAAGAATTTAAACCTTTAGAGTATATTTTTGAAGGTTATGAGGCGGGTAAGAAATTAGCCATTCGGTCAATTCAGAAAGTAGTTAGAGCGGCTGCTTTAAAAGCAGGAATTAATAAAAATATAAGCGCGCATACATTACGCCATAGTTTTGCAACGCATTTATTAGAGCATGGAGTAAATTTAAGGTATATTCAATCGTTGTTAGGACACGCTAGATTAGAAACGACACAAGTTTATACAAAAGTTGCAGTTAATAAATTTAATGAAATAAATGATTTATTATCATAATTATGTTAAAAAAAGTAGCAATTATCATCTCGCCAAACTATAAAGACTATGCGGAAAAATATTTAGAAGATTGCATAAATAGTTTAAGAAAGCAGGATTATCAGGGCGAGTTAAAAATATTTATTAGTGATAATGCCAGCAGTGATAAAAGTTATGTCTTTTTAAAAAAAACTGCTCCTGAGGTAGAAATAATAAAAAATAAAAACAATGACGGTTTTGCTAAAGGGAATAATGACGCCATGCGCTTAGCAATTAATAGGGGATTTGAATATATTATTTTATTTAATCTTGATACAATAGTTGATAAAAATGCAATAAGTGAAATGGTGAAGGCGGCTGAATCTGATAGTAGAATTGGCGCTGTTCAGGCCAGGCTTATGCTTTGGCCAGAAAAAGAAAAAATTAATAGCTTAGGAAATGATATACATTTTTTAGGTTTTGGTTACTGTTGGGGATACGGACAAAAATATAAGAAAAATCACATGGTTGCTAAAAATATTGCCTATCCGAGCGGTGCGGCCGTACTTTTCAAGACAGAAGTATTAAAGAAAGTCGGTTTGTTTGACGAAGAGTATTGGATGTATAATGAAGACCAGGATCTTGGTTGGCGGATATGGCTAGCTGGTTATAAATGCGTTTTAGCGCCGAAAGCAGTAGTTTGTCATAAATATAAATTTGCCCGTTCAATTAAAAATTATTATTGGATGGATCGGAATCGGATAATAACAATAATAAAAAATTACCACACCCTTACTCTATTATTAATTTTTCCAGCTTTTATTATTATGGAATTAGGTTTATTAGTTTTTTCATTAGCTAATGGCTGGTTTAAAGAAAAATTAAAAATTTATTATTTTTTTTTACTGCCTAAAAATTGGAAATATTTATTAAAAGCACGATCAGATTCGCAGAAATTAAGAAAAGTAAAAGACAAAGATATTGCAAAACGCTTTTCTGGTCGAATTTGGTACCAGGAAATTGACGATCTAAAACTGCGAATTATTAATCCGATATTTAACTTATATTGGCAAATTATTAAAAAAATTATTATATGGTAGATCTTAGTATAATTATTGTTTATTATAAAAATAAGGAAAAAATTTTAAACTGCTTAAAATCGCTTAGCCAGTCTGATTTTTCAGGTTTAGAGAAAGAAATTATTGTTGTTGATAATAATTCAAGAGATGATATAAAAATTAT
>JBDRCJ010000130.1:0-3384 GCA_043821805.1 Patescibacteria group bacterium | reverse complement strand
TCGGTCCGCAAACGCTTAATTTCCTTGAGAATTAATGGATTAACTTCTCTTTTGTTTTTGTTTTTTCTCTCGGTTTTGCCTGGATTTAAACTGGTAACTTTATATCCCGAATCTTTATATAGCTTCTGCCAGTAGTATAGGGTTGAGCGTTTAGCTCCGAAGGCGTCATAAGTCGCCTCCAGACCATATTTTTTCCAATAGTTTAATATCTTTAGCCTAGTTTCGGCTTTGTCTGTAATCATATAATTAGGATTAAAATGTTTTAATCCATAATTATACATCCTGTCAAAACCATAGCAATATTTATATTTAAACCCTATTTTCATGCATTTTGTCCTGCTTCGCAGTCCAAAATGTAAGTGAACTTATTCAGTTTTTAAGAAAAATAAAAAGAGGTAGATTATATTTCAGATTTACCTCGAGTTAGTCGTTTTTAGCTAGTTAGCTTTGGCCAAAATTTTTGGCAATCTTTTATCGCAGATTCGGCTCTGCAATCACTGCATTTTACGGTTCTGTTTATAATACTAGTTTCACAATGATGCTCTGTCCCATCATTATGACGATGAAGATAACAAAAAGTGCCTATAGTTCCGCCAACGTCTAGCGATTGAACCGCTAAGAAACTATTCATTGCCACCCCTCCTTTTTTAAAGAACCAACACTGAAACTCCAAAACAATTTCAGCCCAACAGCCTCGTAACATTTCAACAAGTTCTTCTAATAAACCGTCACGTTTTTGTGAAAAGTAATTTATTTCATTATTCATTTTAACCTCCTTTTTTGTCTAACATAAGTTTTGTCGAGGAGTTTGTTTTTAATTTTGCTAGTGTAAATCTAATTTCATCATAATTTATTTCTTCGCCCAAATATTCGTAGATCGGCTTCATTTTTTCTGCTCCAACTTCTTGCGCAGCTTCAATAATTTTTTTCTGCACTTTTGGCTCCACTAACTTGTCCACCACCGTTGATTTAATTAAGCCTTTTTCAATTAAAAAGCAAAGATGATTTATAATAGTATTTTTATTAAATTTTCTTTCTTCGGCAATTTTATCAATAGTTAGGCCTTTATTATATAATTCTAAGGTTTCCAACTGGGTGAGTTTTGTATTTAACCTCACCCCTGTCCCCCGGTTAGCCGGGGTCCTTCCCCTCTCCTTATTAAGGAGAGGGGGTTTGGGGGTGAGGTGTTTCTGCGGGGCGTCATGCTTTCTTTCATAGCCGTTAGAAATTAAGCAATTATCACATTTAAAACAGTCCTTAGCCTTAGTATCACTAAAATAATCCAGGATATATTTTTGCCGACAATTAAAATGATATATATATTCTTCCATTAAATCTAATTTTTTGTAAGCATTTTTAAGTTTAGCGTTAAGAGCAGAAAAGTCAATTTTAAGTTCGCTCGGATCAAGTTTATTAATAATTCTAATTTCTGTCCCTTTAAAAGGCGGGGTATATTCAGCTAAATTATCATTAGCTAGCTTACGGATTAAGCGAGCTAAGCTTTCTTTTTTAACGTTTAAAATTCCAGCGATTTCATCAAAATTAAAATTAAAGCCAGTTGATAATTCTTCGGCAAATTTTTTATATAATTTATTCAATATTTCATTTTGCGTTTTTGCCCGCGCGCTTAAAGAAGAAAAAATATTTTCTGGCTCGCTTATTAATTTTAAATAAGCATTACCGACTCTTTCATTCGGCCGGGAAATATAGCCTTCCCGCTCTAAAATTTTTAAGCTTGTGCCGATCGCCATATCCGGTACTTTTTCAGAAAGCATTCCTGCTAGCTCGGCGTAAGTTATTAAAATTGTATCAGAATCATAGTCAGTTAAAATCTGGTATATTTCTAGGATTATATTCGGCGGCGGGTTATCGCCTTTAATAAAAAATTCGCGCAAATAACGGTCGCGGGGTGAATACAATAGCAGGCAAAAGCTAGGTTTACTGTCCCGCCCGGCTCGTCCTGCCTCCTGGTAATAAGCTTCTATTGTGCCTGGCATATCGTAATGGATAACAAAACGGATATTAGGTTTATCTATACCTAAGCCAAAAGCATTAGTAGCGACGATTACTTTAGCTTCGTTTTTCATAAATTTTTCCTGGACCCATTTCCGATCTTCCGGATCCATGCCAGCATGATAAACTACCGCTTCAATATCATGTTCAATTAAAATTTGCAGTAATTCATCAGCTTTTGCCCGAGTGCCGACATAAACAATGCCAGAGCTATCGGGCGAACTTGTTATGGCATCAATTACTAATTGGGGTTTATTAGCATCATTGGCCTGGATTACGCCGAACTGTAAATTCGGCCGGGCAAAACCAGTAATAATTATTTTTGGGTTAATTAAACCTAGCTGCTTAATAATATCTTCTTTTACTTCCGGAGTGGCGGTGGCGGTTAAAGCAACTACAGGCGGATTGCCGGTTAGTTCAATTGCTTGCTTTAGTTTCATATAGCTAGGACGAAAGTCATGGCCCCATTGGCTAATACAATGGGCTTCATCAATCGCGAATAAGCTGACTTTTATAGTTTTTAAAGCCTTAGTAAATTCCTCGTTATAGAATCTTTCCGGAGCAATATAAAGAAGCTTGAATTGATTATTTTTTATCGCTTCTAAGCGTTTAAAAGCTTCGTCAAGCGAGATGGAAGAATTAATAAAAGTTGCCGGGATGCCAAGAGAATTTAAAGTATCAACCTGGTCTTTCATTAAAGCGATAAGCGGGGAAATAACTAAAGTTACTCCCTCTAAAATTAAGCTAGGGAGCTGGTAAATTAATGATTTACCTTTGCCGGTTGGCATGATCACTACGGAATTTTTTTTAGCTAAAATATTATCAATCGCTTCTTCCTGCCCAGGCCAAAAATTAGTAAAGCCGTAATGAAGCTTTAAAAGTTCAATAAGTTGTTGTTTTTGTTTATTTGTATTTGGCATTTTATTATTTTAAATAGATATTGAGATACGGAGCTTAGCTCCGGATACCCGGAGCTAAGCTCCGTATCGTTATTCTAATAAGTACTTTTTTATATTTTCCTTTCTCTGCCGGCTTTCTTTAATAACTATTTTAGCATAATCTCTATATTCGTTGATATTTTTAAAATCTTTTAAAATTACATTTTTACTACAAAGTGTGCCGTTTCTCATACCCAGAAAATCTTTATAGCTACTCCATGGCCAGTTTTCGGCTTTAGCAATTTTATGTATTTCTGAATTACCGTTGATATAGCCGGAAAGATAAAGTAAGTAATTATCGGTTTTTATTTGGATTGCTTTATAAGTTCCTTCGAATAATGAACCAGTTCGTTTATGTTTATAGTTAAAATATTTAGTGTAGCCGATAGCAAGTTTATGGATAAATTTTTCTATACCTTGATTATTAGTTTGT
>JBDRCJ010000129.1:0-2855 GCA_043821805.1 Patescibacteria group bacterium | reverse complement strand
AGAGGTTAAAAAAATCGGCGATGCCATAAAAGCCAAAGCGGCTGACGATGCCAGGATCATCTTTAGCGTGGTTAGCGATAAAGAAATGAATAATAAGATTAAAATTGTTATTCTGGCCGGCGGGGTTGATATAAAAGAATTAACCGATAATTTATTTTTTAAAAAACAGATAATAAAAGAGCCGGCGGTCTGCGCGCAGAAGTAAAGAGAATTTGTTTTATGCTTGCTGTTTTTACCTAAGAGTAGTACCGTTAGGTCAGATGCGTATAAATTACCACCATGAAAATAAAAGCCCAAAAACCTAATAAAGGAATTGGGGTAAAAGGCACATTTTATTTGTGAGCACAACTTCAGTCTGTGCTTTTTTGTTTTAATAACGGCAATTAATACTCCACAATTAACATGTTGTTCAAACATCAATATTTTATTTTAGACGATAAATCCAAAAAGGTCTTTGACGAGAACAAAAAAGAGTTGCGCTTAACGGGCAATGCCTTTCGCATGCTTATTTTTTTATGTGAGAGAGGCAACGCTAATTTAACAGAAATAGGAGAATATTTTGATTCTGCTAAGGATTACAGTGAAAATCATTTAAGACAATCTAAATATAAGATCAACACGGTAATTGGGCACGATATTATTGAGTATAGGAATGGCGTCTATTCGATTATAGGAAATATTACAAGGCAGGAGAAGATAGACGAAAGCCCACGTAATACGAGTTTTTTACCGGATAATGGATTACCTTTAGAAGAGAATATGAATAAAGAAAATAACGTAAAATTAAGTTTTATTCCGGCAATAATTTCTATTCTATTTTTATTGCTATCTTTTTTCCAGTGGCCCTACGGCTACTATGTTATTTTAAGGATCGCAGTGACTTGTTCGGCCGCCTATTATGCTTATTATTTATATTCAGTTTTAAAAGAACGATGTTTTTGGTTCTGGGGTCTAATTCTTATGGCGATTATTTTTAACCCCATTGTGCCTATTTATTTATACAATAAAACGATTTGGTCTTATATTGACGTACTGGCCGCAATTATTTTTTCAGTGTTAATTTTTCGGTATAAGAAAAAACGATAAGTCTGTGCAGAATTTTCTAAAAGAAAAATTGAATAAGTTAAAATTCGATGGGTATATCGCTAGCCTTAAAGGAAAAGCCAAGAAACTCTGGAATTTTGTTTGGACAAATTTTTGATTATTTAAAAATGAAGAACTTGAAGAGAATAAATAAATTTATGGAGACTAAGTTTGTAAATAAAATTTTATTAGTAGTAATTATTTTAATCGTAGTGGTAGGTGCAGTTTTTATTTATAAACAAATAAACGGGAGTTTTTTTACTTTTAACAAAGATAAATGTATCGAAAATTTTGTTGAGGAAATGGCAAGCAGAATTGATACGAATGCATATCTTATAGATGTATCTGATGACAATCTTAGATTTATTGCCAAAGTCTATGGAATAAGTTCAGATGAATTTCTTTCTAATAAAACAGCTAATAGAGATGTAATTAATAAAATAAATAATACCGATATTCTCTATCTATCAAAACATCCTGAATGGAGAGAGGCTAATCAGTTTAAAATCAAAGGTATTTTAGAAAAAAATAATACGATTAAATCGGAAATTGCTATAAGCTCTTTTGTGAAAAACTTAAAATCAATAAATATTTGTTCCCGTCCTAATTTTTTGAAAGAGAAAAGAATAGAAATAACTGAAAATCCTGCATATTTTTATAGTAAAGATTTCGATCCTAATAAGATAGTATTGTACGGAGCTGGAATCGGAGACGAAGTAAGTAAAATTAAAATAAATTCAGCCGATATAACTTTAGCGTCAATAACATGTGAGCATTACAATCTTTGTCTATCGGAAGAATTAAATATTTCTGGTTGGATATACATGGAGAGCAATGGTTATCGTAGAGGTAGTTATCGCATAGCCAATAATAAAATAGTGGGATTAAATTTAAATGGTTCAACAATTGGAATTTTCAAAGAAGACGAAATCATAATTAAATTTGGAAAACCAGACAAACAAGAAAAAGATGAGAGTGTTTTTGGTGGCACAAAATATTTTTATATAGACAGAGGCCTAATTGTAAAGGCAAGTAGTTTAGGGGCTATCAATATAGACGTTATCGGTAGATAAATCTATGAAAAACTTTTTTAAAGAAACTTTCCTGAAGCTGGCCAATTTTATTGGCAAAATCAATAAGCTATCTTTGCCAGTTGTAATTTTAATAGCGAGTATTGTTTTGGGAGGAGTTTATTACGCGAGCCAAGTAAATAAACAGCTCTCTATTGAGAGACAGCAAGACATTAAAAGAAAGCAGGAATGCTACGACAAATATAAATATAGTGTAGAGTATTATTATGACGAGAAAGATGATATATGCAAGGAAAGGAGGGAGGGGAGGGAATCTTTAGAAGAAATCTTTCAGGAATAATATGAGAAACTTTTTAAAAGAAAAATGGTCAAAATATTCATTTTTTAAAACTAGCCTGTTCATTTTTTAGCGTTGTTTATATCGTTAATTTTATTTTTCGTGATATTTTTGGATGTTGGCGAGAATCCATTTTTAGATAATGTCTTTGGCTCGGTGTTCTTAATTAGTGGTTTGGCCATTCCACTATTCTTTATTGTTAAATGGAGTAAGGACATAAAACAAACAGGCCGGCGACTAAAGTTGATTAGCGGCCGATTCAAAATTTTGCAATGCGTTGGAGCTGTTTTGCTTTTGCTATTTTTTGCCTTTATAATTCACGGAACGACTGTTTATTTTGATGACTTAAACGATAAAGCGATCCGTATCGATCCTTCGGAATGGAATCCGGAAGGATGGTATGC
>JBDRCJ010000128.1:0-7092 GCA_043821805.1 Patescibacteria group bacterium | reverse complement strand
TTAGGACATCAGGTTTTCATCCTGAAAACAGGGGTTCAATTCCCCTAGGGACTACTAAGGGACATCAACCAGTCATACGACTGGTCAAGGGTTTTCATCCTGAACCCGGTCGAATGACTGGGCGATTCCCCTAGGGACTACAAGAGAAGTTGAAAATATAATTAAATAATTATTATTAATAAATTTTTAAGATAACAAACATGTCGGGATATAAGGAGCCATATAAAATTTTTAGTGAGGATAAAATAGACAAAATGACAAACGAGCAGGTAGCAAATGGTCTAATTAAAAATTTTGAGGCTATAAAAACAGAAATTGGAAAAAGAAAAAAGAGTATTTATTCCAAAAATAAGGGGGCTTTACCGCCTGAAAGAAGCGTTAAATTGTATTTATACGCAATTGATTTGTATGCTTTGGGTTTTTTTGAGGTATCCATTATATTATCTAGAGCTATTGTAGAATACATCGTTTATGAAATTTTTAAGCGTTTTATCACGAAAGGTGATGAAAATGAATTTGGTAAAGAGCAAATCAATTTTATTAGTGATAATATTGATTTTAGAAAAATAGTAAATACTTTTTTTTATCCAAAGAAAATTATTACAAAAGATGAAATGAATATTTTTAATAAAATTTATGATATAGGTAATAAATATATTCACCCAAAATCAGATAATAGTGACCCAATGAAAGATGCAGAGCAGACGATGCATTTTTTAAGTAACTTACTTAACAGTAAGAATATAAGGGGATTTATCGGAGGATTTTTATAAATAATTGTTTATAAGGTGAAATTAAATATTTAGGGGATATAAAAATATTCATCCAAATTTTTGAAAAATGTTATAATTCCGTCCACTTGCTCCCGAGCCATATTATAAGGCTGGTAAAGACGATATTAGATTGTACCACTTCCTAATATCTATTAAAATTGGGTTTAAATTCTCAATACAGTAGTCTACATAAATAAGATACCTCGGTTTATCCGAGGTCGTTTTATAAAATTATGAAAATATTAGGCATTGAAACTTCTTGTGATGAAACTGCCGCGGCAGTTATTGAAGGCACTAATGCAAGAAAACAAAATCTTGTGTTTTTACGATCCAATGTTGTTTCATCACAAATAAATATCCATAAAAAATACGGCGGCGTAGTGCCGGAAGTAGCGGCCCGCGAGCATGTTACCAAAATTTTACCTGTTGTTAACGAAGCTTTAGAGAAAGCTGGTATTAAACACGGACAGGCAGCTAAAAAAATTACGGCAATTGCAGTTACAGCCGGCCCTGGACTAATTACCTCGCTTATAACTGGCATTGAAACCGCTAAAGTTTTATCGTATGTCTGGAATATTCCCCTAATCGCAATTAATCACATCGAAGCGCATATCTATGCGAATTTTATAAACACAAAACAAGGAACAGGGAACAAAGAGCAAAATATTAAATTCCCCGCTTTAATCCTAACCGTCTCTGGCGGCCATACCATGTTAGTTTTAATGAAAGGCCATGGAAATTATAAAACAATTGGCCAAACCCGCGATGATGCGGCGGGCGAAGCTTTTGATAAAGCAGCGCAATTGTTAGAATTAGGCTACCCAGGGGGACCAGTTATCTCTAAATATGCGGATAAATTTATAAAACAAACTCCTAAAACTACAAATTACAAATTACAAATTACAAATAAATTTCAAAATTCAAAATTCAAAATTCAAAACTTTCTTTCCTTGCCAAGACCCATGCTTAATTCACAAAATTTTGATTTTTCGTTTTCAGGATTAAAAACTGCTTTGCTATATGCTATTAAAAAAGATAAGCAATGGGAAAAACGAATTCCGGAATATTGCTACGAGTTTCAGCAAGCCGTAATTGATGTTCTAATTTATAAAACGATAAAAGCTACTAAAAAATATAATATAAAAACTATTATGCTCACCGGCGGGGTAGCTGCTAACCAGGAACTAAGAAAGCAAATGAAATTAGAAATAAAAAAACATGTTCCTTATTCTATGTTTCGTATTCCATGTTTAGAATACACCACTGACAACGCCGCGATGGTCGCTACGGCTGGATATTTCCATGCCATAAAAAAAGACTTTACTCCTTGGCAAAAAATAAAAGTAAACCCGAATTTAGAATTAAAATAATATATCTTTTAAAAAACAAATGAAGGCGAGATTCGCGAATCTCGCCTTCATTTGTTTATATTTTTAACATTTTATTTTTTACTCTTCATATTCTTCTCTTTTTTCGCCACCGCAATCGTCGTCTTAATTATTGTATCTGGGATTAAAGAAATACTATCAATTCCACAGCCCACTAAAAAAGTAGCAAAATCAGGATAATCAGAAGGCGCTTGGCCGCAGATGCCGATTTTAGTCTTCGTTTTATGAGCCACCTCAATTACACTACGGATGAGAGATTTTACCGCCTCATTTCTTTCATCGTAAACATGGCTAACTAAAGAACTATCTCGATCAACGCCAAGAGCGAGTTGGGTTAAATCATTAGAACCGATGGAAAAACCATCAAATAATTTAGCAAACTCATTAGCTAAAATAACATTAGACGGAATTTCTACCATGCAATATAATTCAAAGCCCTGCTGGCCGCGTCTTAAACCGTTTTTATTTAAAATCTGGATAACTTTTTTAGCCTCTTCGATTGTCCGACAAAAAGGGATCATTACTTTTATGTTAGTCAATCCCATCTCCTCACGCACTATTTTTATCGCTTTACACTCTAGCTCAAATGCCGGTAAAAACTTTTTTGAATAATAACGGCTTGCTCCCCGCCAACCGATCATCGGGTTAGATTCAACCGGCTCAAATCCAATCCCACCGATTAAATTAGCGTATTCATTAGTTTTAAAATCTGATAAACGAACAATTACTTCCTTCGGATAAAAAGCCGCTCCGATAGTCGCTATTCCTTCAGCCAGCCGATCAATAAAAAATTGCGCTTTATTAGTATAACCGGACGTAATTTTACTAATTTGCTTCTTAACTTTAATGTCATTAATTTTTTGATAATTAACTAAGGCTAAGGGATGAATTTTTACTGAATTATTAATAATAAATTCAAGCCGGGCTAAACCAACTCCGTCATTCGGAATAAAAGAAGAGCTAAAAGCTAATTCTGGCTCGCCTAAATTCATCATGATTTTTGTTCTTGGTTTTTTTAAATTCTTGATGTTCGTTTTTTTAATTTTAAAAGGCAACTCACCCTGATAGACATAACCCTCATCCCCTTCAGCGCAGCTAATAGTTATTTTTTCTTTTGTTTTTATTTTCTGGGTGACATTATTAGTGCCGACTATACAGGGTATGCCAAGCTCGCGAGATACAATCGCCGCATGACAGGTTCGTCCGCCTTTATCAGTTACGATTGCCGCGGCGATTTTCATTATCGGCTCCCAGTCCGGGTCGGTCATATCGGTTACTAAAACCTGTCCTGGTCGAAAATCCTTTATATTCTTTATCTCCATTATTCGATTAGCCACTCCCGCGCCAATCTTACTACCGACGCTCTGCCCGCGGGTTATTATTTTTCCTTTTTTTTCTAACTTATACTCTTCTATAATATTTATATTCCTAACGCTCTGGACAGTTTCTGGCCTAGCCTGAATAATATATAATTTTTTATCTTTACCGTCTAGCGCCCATTCGATATCCATCGCCCGCTTATAATGCTTTTCTATTATCATTCCCCATTCAGCTAAAATTTTTACCTGATCATCAGTAATAGAAGCTCTCGCCTGTTCAGCCGAACTAACTTTTATATTTTTTACCGGTATTTTCGGGTCATTATTATAAATTAATCTTAAGCGTTTCCGCCCGATATTTCTTGAGATTATCGCTCCGGTTGTTTTAAAAATAAAAAATTCGTCCGGGTTAACCTTGCCCTGGACAATATTTTCACCTAAACCATATATTGAATTAATTAATACTACATTCGAAAAACCTGATTCAGTGTCAATTGTAAACATTACTCCGGATGAAGCTAAATCGCTTCTCACCATTTTTTGCACGCCGACTGATAAAGCTACTTTAAAATGATCAAATCCTTTATCAGTCCGGTAAGAAATTGCCCGATTAGTAAATAAAGAAGCAACACATTTTTTTACCGCTAAAAGTAATTCTTTTTCTCCCCGGATATTTAAGAAAGTTTCCTGCTGGCCGGCAAACGAAGCGTCAGGCAAATCCTCGGCTGTAGCCGAAGAGCGCACGGCCACGTCTAAATCTTTAACTTTATACTCTTTTGATAATTTATTGTAAGCGGTAATTATTTCTTTTTTAAAATCCTCGGGAAATTGGGCGGTTATAATAGTTTTTCTTATTATTGCTCCGCGCCGCATTAAATCAGTAACATTATGGGTATTTAGACCTTTAAGTATTTTTTTAATTTCTTTTTTTACTCCAGTGCCATCTAAAAAAATATTATAAGCCTCGGCCGTAGTAGCAAAGCCGTTAGGCACCCGCACCCCGTCTTTTGCTAAACGACGGTACATCTCGCCCAAGGATGCATTTTTACCGCCAACTAACGGCACGTCTTTAATTCCTAACTGATTAAAAAATTTTATGTATTTTGACATAGAAACGTAAAAAACAGATCACAGATATATTAATAACTGCTATCAGTTCATTGTTTTATAATATTAGTTATACGTTTAAATATTTTGCTAAATTTAAGGTTTAAAATTTTTATCTGCTTATAAACTACACTTATATAAACATAAAAACTCCAAATACTAACTTGAACAGTTCAGACATTATTCGTATATTCGTTCCGCCAGCTGGCGGATCGTAAATTCGTAAGTATTAAAACTTAAACATGCTGGCGAACTTTCCGATAATCGGTAATTCTTTCTTGTCCCCATTATTAGCGTTAATAATACCGACTACTAGAATGATAAAAATTGCTACCTGATAAAGCGGGATTAGCCAGGCTAAGATAAAAGTCATACCTAATACAATACTGCCAGCCAGGCTAAAAATTAAGAGGACTAAAGCTTGCTTAACATGGAATTTTACAAATTCGTTTTTCTTCATTTTTTCATCAGCAAAATACCAAATAATCCCGACTAATAAATAAGCTAAAATAGCGCATAGCTTCCCCTCCGTAGAATTTTTTGTTGTATTTTTTTCTGCCATAAATTTTACTTTTTTACCCCGTCCAAATATTCTTCCTACATTATCGGACGATAAATAATTTGCATGGTTTTTTAAAAAACTATTATTAAGCAATACTAATTTGCCGGGGTTACTTTAATAATTATTATATTAATATTCTTGATTATTATTATATCATATTCTTTGCTATAATAATAATACAATTTGACAAAATTATTATATTGGATAAAAATATCTTAAATAAGCCGAGGTGGTGAAATTGGTATACACGCATGCCTTAGGAGCATGTACCTTCGGGTGTGGAGGTTCAAGTCCTCTCCTCGGCACAAATAGCGATATATTATTAGCTCCGGCAGAATCTCTCTTTTCTTGCTCCGGCAGAATCTCTCTTTTCTTGCTCCGGCAGAATCTCCACCGAGTGGGATTCTGCCGTGTTTTTTCTGTCGTGTTTGCCCACCGCGGCAGAATCCCCCGAAGCGTCGGGGAGATTCTGCCGGAGCGAAACCGCCATATGTGTGTGCACATTACCTGTTTTCCTTGACTAAAATACTATTTTATGATAGTATTTTTTAATGCTCTTTTAAATAATATCGCTTGGTAATTTTGTTTTCATATAAATAAACCACTTTTGGAGGGAAAAATGAAAAAATTACTAGCTGGATGTTTCTTTTTTGGTTTATTTGTTTTGGGCGCAGTAATCGTTGCCCATCGTGGAGGAGCAGGGCCAGAGATTAGCTGGCCTCTAATTAAACTGCCTTTAGTATTTTGGGCTGCCTCGTTTTTGATCATCACTCTCAAATATCAACTAAAAAGAGATAAGAATAACTTAGTTTTAAGAAGGAGGACTTTGCTATGACCAACCTAGTTGAAAAACGAATAATTTGCTCTCAGTGTGGTAGTAATCGAATAGCTGACACTGTTATAAAAGATATTGTGAAACTTGAGGGGTCAGAGGCAATAGTTAGTATGCCATCAAAGAGGTGCCAAGATTGTGGATATATATTTGTTCTTTCATCAGTTCACAAAAAAATTCATACTTCTCTGTGGAATAAATTTAAAAGGGGAGAGTTAAAACAAAAAAAAATGAATGTCTTCGATTCAGAAGATGTTGTTGCGGCCCTCGCGGGACAATAATTTTCTTCCCGCGAAATAGTAAACCTAAATCGCTCTTTTAACAGCCATTCTAAGCCAGAGGCTCTTCGCTCTGGCTTTTATATTTGACTAAATAGAATTATTATATAATTATTTAAATATAACCGATAAACTTATTATGCAATGATAAAGGTGAAGTTAGATTATTTTCTGGTCAAGAAATTGGCTATACAGAAATAAGAAATTAGTAATTGAAATTAGTGTTTGGAAATTAATGTAAAAACAAAAAAGCAAATTTCTAACTTCTATTTTCTATTACTAAACACCAATTTCCATACAGCTAATTTCAATTTTTTATAATAATAAAATCTAATCCCTAATACCCATTACCTAAAACCTAACGCTATGTTCAACTTCCTTCATACTTTCCAACCAGAAAGAATATTACTTAATCTAGGGCCATTCCATATATATTGGTACGGTTTTTTTGTGGTGAGCGGGCTATTACTTGGCATCCTTGTTTCTTTAAAACTTGCCAGTTATTACAAAATTGAAAAAAATAAAATCATAGATCTAATATTCTGGGTAATTCTTGGCGGGATTATTGGCGCTAGGATTTACCATATTTTTTTAGAATTGCCTTATTATTTAAACAATCCTTTAGACATGATAAAAATCTGGCAAGGCGGACTGGCTATCCATGGCGCGATAATCGCCGGTGTTTTGATCATTTGGTATTTTTCCAAAAAACATAATCTAAACTTCTGGCTGATATCGGCGATTTTAGCTCCGAGCCTAGCTTTAGCTCAAGCTATCGGTCGCTGGGGTAATTATTTTAATCAGGAACTATTTGGTTTACCAACTAATCTTCC
>JBDRCJ010000127.1:0-3473 GCA_043821805.1 Patescibacteria group bacterium | reverse complement strand
TCACTAGTTATTTTTTCAACTTCCTCAATCTTCAACCCAAAATCCACTAAACGGCGCTCGTTTAAATAATTAATGTCTTTTTCTGGAAAAGTAAAATTATAATAATAAACCGGTAAATAATTAACTAAAATACTATAACGTTTATTCATTTCATCATTGTCAAATAAGCCAACGATCACCTTTCTTTCTGGAAAAAATATTTTATCATGATAGCGAGTAATAATAACTGAATTATTTTCCGTTAAGCTAATTACTTGGTCAAATTCATATTTTGCCTGTTGATTATTACCTGCTGTAGAAATTAAGCCTTCTTCTGAACCGTCTAAAATAAAATGCAGAGAAATAAGATAAAAAATAAAAATAATTATTATCCGACTGCTATTTATTAATAAATATTTTCTCGGTTTGCCTAGGCTTTTTTTAACCTTTGTAAATATCTGCGGAGATTTTTTATTTTGGTTAATAAAAAGATTATTTTGCCTTAAGTCCGGCTTTCTGGTTATCGAAAATATCGCTCGGGTAAACTTTATAATAAAATGACTGGCGAACGGGATAAGGCCTAAATATATCGGCAGCCAGTACCTAGTATAAGAATTACCGATGGTATAGCTATTTGGATCCGGATTATCATGGAATACCCAGCTGCCATAATAAAAAACTAATATAATAGAAGTAATGGCCAGAGATAATAAATAGACTAGATGCTTTTTTTGCCAACGGTTAATTCCCTGAATAAATAAAAATACGCCTAAGAGGGCCGGCCAAAATAGCCAATAGAACATCTGGGTAAAATAAAAATATAACATTTTTATTGACTGGCGAAAATTAAAGCCAAAATGAAAAATATTATTTTTTATTTCAGCCATTAAATTTTTATTATAGCCTAACTCCCCTGCTATAGTCGATTTAATAATATCGCCCCCGGCGCTAGTAATATTTACGATTGATTGATTCATTTCCGGATAACCGCTATTTATCGGTGAATCGTATAATATTTGGTTCCAATACAAGACTGGCAAAATGGCTAAAAATAAAAAAGATAAAAATATTAATAACTTTACAAGCCCAACGTTTTTTATATTTAAAAGCCAGCTAATAAGTAAAACCGGTAGAAGCCAAAGCAGTTCAGAGCTGCGAGTAATAATAGCTAAGCCAATAAAGCCTCCGGCTAAAGCTGGAAATAACAATTTTTTTAGATAGCCATTAAACTTTGCACTATTTTTTGCACTTACCATTAATAGCGAAAAATACAAACCAATAATAAGCAAAACGACAAAAAGCACATTATGAAACATGCTTCTTAATGTATAATAAACAAAAGGAGGAAAAGAAGAAAGTAAAAAGGCTGAAATTAAGGCATTGCGCTGCCCAAAAATTTTTTTTATAAAAAGATAATAAAAAATTATGCCGATAGAAGCAAAAAATGGGGTTAAGAAAGGTAAAATTTTATAACCGACCCATTTAACAATCTGGCCATAAATAAGGATAATCCCTAGAAAACTTACTGGCTTTAAATTTCCAGAGTCTGACCGAAAACTTCTTGGCTGGATAATATCGTCAACTAATAAATTATATTCTTCAGAAATTATTAAATTATTGGTTTGACCGAATAATTTAGAAAAAACATAATTAGCAGTTTCATCAGGCGAAGCCCATTTAATGAAATTATCCGATATCGTAGTAGAAATATAAAAACTAGTGACGATAAAAAAAACTAAAGCTAGAATAACTAATATTAGCCAGCGCCATGATTTCTTAAACCAGATTTTTACTTGTTTAACTAACATATTACTTTATATTACATTTTTACCTATCCTAACAAATAATGCTAATTTTGGCAATAAAAAAATACCAATCACAAAAAGAAGGCGAGATTTGCAAATCTCGCCTTCTTATATTTATAATTTAAAATCACAATCCATATGTCAAAAGACTAACCGTGGCAAAAGCAATCGCTAAATAAAGAACCCCGGAAGCAAGCGGCATGAGCGAGGCCCAATCAAAAACAATCGCGAAAAGTAAAATTACTACGCCAGCCACTTGTAAATTCATTTTAATTTTACCCCAGATATTTGCTTTTATTTCTAGGTGATGGCTTTTCCTTATCCAAGCAATAATTAAAATTATAAAATCAAGTCCTAATATTATTATCGCTGTCCAAAAATCAATATACCTTAAGACAATAATAAAAATCATGCTACCGACTAAAAATTTATCAGCTAGCGGGTCGTAAATTTGCCCCCAGCGCGTTATCTGATTTCTCGTTCTGGCCATTGACCCGTCAATCGCATCAGTTAAGGCAACTAATAAAAAAGCGATTAAACCGATATAGTATCTTTCTGCCAACATTAATACCACCACTACAGGAGTAGCTAAAAATCGAAAAACAGTAATATGGTTCGGTAAAACTTTCTTCGGAAATAATTTTAAAATCGTGGCGGCGAAAATTCTATCATGCAGGTAAACTTTTTCTGTTGGCAGAAAGTTTGTTTGCTGCATAAAATTTGCTATGATATTAATATGGGGAAATACCTAAAAGAAAATTATCTATATTCATTACTACTGCTTATCGCCTTAATTTCGCTATTTGGGGCTATTGTTTACCGAATTTACGCTTTAAATATGCTTGGAATTATATTAAGCCTAGGCTTGGCTTTAGTTGTATTTATTATAGTACAATTTTTCTTGTTTGCCAAGCATAATAAGAATTTGTTGACCAGCCAGTATAAATTTAATAACAATATAAAAGAAGTTAGCAGACCTTTTTCACGCTTAACTAATATTTTATTAATAATTGGCTATGTTCTTTTTTTTATCATATGTTTCTATTTTCTATTTAAGTCGCAAACAACAAGCGCGCTTATCTCTCCCTGGCAAGTAATCTCAAATTATTTTTTTATCACTTACGCTTTAGCAACTGCATTTCTATTAATCATTTTAACTAAAAAAATAAAATTCTCACTATTTCTAATTAGCCTTCATTATTTTTTATCTTTTTCAATCGCTTTATTTATTTATAAAATCGGTTATGGCTTTGACCCCTTTATCCATCAGGCCACAGTGGATTTAATAGCTAAAACCGGGGAAGTTTTGCCAAAGCCATTTTATTATTTAGGGCAATACAGCTTAACAGTAATTCTACATAAAATTACAAGCCTAGCGCTTATTTGGCTTGATAAATTATTAGTGCCGGTACTGGCGTCAGTCTTTTTACCGCTTGTTCTTTTTAATTTTTTAAAAAAATGGGTTAAGGATACTAAAAGTATACTATTAATTTTACTTACTTTACTTATCTTACCTTTTACGCCGTTTATTTTAACTACCCCGCAAAATTTGGCTTATTTATTTTTAATTTTAACAGTCTTCTGCGGGCTTACTTGCTTTTCTAAAGTTGAACTAATAATTACCTACCTTTTCGCGTTTACTACGCTCGCGATCCATCCGATTGCTGGAATTCCCGCTTTGCTTTTTTC
>JBDRCJ010000126.1:0-3143 GCA_043821805.1 Patescibacteria group bacterium | reverse complement strand
TTGTTCTATTTCAATTTCAGTTTCATGTATTAATTGTGGAAATTGATTAAATTGATCAATAACTATTTCTTCGTCAGATTTTTCGACTCCTTGTTCGAATATTTTTCCTTCATTCATAATTTAAATTAATAAATTAAATTTTACGTTACGAGTTACGCGTTACGCGTTATGCGATCTTGTACGGTGAATCATCCCTATCTTCCCATCTAATTTCATCAACTTCATTTTTTTTCCCCTCTCCTTTATATAATTTATCAGGCATATTAATGCAATATCCAGGTATTTTTGAAATACATTTATAACCGTGAACTACCCCTGGTGGTACAATTATATAAGTTGGATTATCCTCTCCGGCCTTAATTTTTAAATATTCACCATTTGTTTTAGAGTTTTCTCTTTTATCCCAAAGGTGGAGTTCAAAATTACCTGGTCCTAAAAAAATAAAGCAATCCGCTTGCTTAAGATGTTCATGCGGACCTCTTGCTACTCCTGGTTTAGTTACGCTAACATAACTCATGGCAGGCTGATAATCTGCCTCGTCACTCCGCCAAAATTCTGCTAACCAACCACGTTCATCATCATGTTTATTTAATTTTTTTATTATTACTCCTTTTATCATAAAATCTTAAATCTAAAATTTAATAAGCCCGTTCTGTGCTCCTTGCTCGGCTATTACTGAGGCCGTATTTTTTATACCTAAGTGCATCGCTTTACTAACATCTCCTTTATAAAGTTCTAAACCGGCGACAAAAGACGAACCAAAAGCATCTCCTACTCCGGTTGTATCTACTCTTTTTTTCTCTTTTAAAATATTCTGATGATAAAAACTTATTCCATTATAAGCGTCTGCCCCTTGCTTTCCGCTCGTAATAACCACAATTTCCGGTCCCCAACTTTCTAAAATTTTCAATAAATTATTGACTTTATTTAAAAATTTTATATCTTTATTTTTATATTTTTTATCTGATATTACAAGTTCAATCGCTTCATCCTTATTAACAAATAGCACCGTGGTTTTCTTTAGATATTTACCTAATATGTTCTTACCTGCGTTTAGCTGAATATGCCCAGGGTTCCAGGCAATCTTTAACTCTTTTAAAGAAAATACCTTATTTAATACATCTTGCCATTTTCCGCTTAAAGATGTCAAATAGATCCATTTTGCTTTTTCTAATAATTTTAATTCTTTATTATTAATCCCTAATTCTTTATTAGCGGCTCGGTTTGAAAAAACAATATGCTCATTATTCGGTCCAACTAATAAAAAAGAAAAACCGGTTTCTATATTTTTATATTTTTGTATTAAACTAATATCAACTTTCTGATTCTTAAGGTTTTCTACTATTCTTTTACCTCTTATATCTTGGCCGATTGCAATCATGGTTGCTACATTAAAACCAAGGCGAGAAAAACTTACAGCCGTATTAGCTGCCCCGCCGCCAAAAGTTGAATGTGATTCGTCAACTCTAACTTTCGCTCCGTATTCAAAAGCGAGTAATTTTTGTCTTAAAATATCTTTTTTATTATCAATTAAAATACCTTCTTTCGTATAAAAGGTTATATCTTCGGTTGCCCCACCGATTGTTATAATATCATATTTCATATATTTTTAATTACAAAATTAGTAAAATAATCAGGGAAAAATATATAGAAGAGCTACTTAACTATCTTAATTATATCATATAAAAAACTATAAAAAAAGTACGCTAACATTAGCGCACTTTTAATTTATATTATCCTTCGTTTATTCTAATTTTCTTAAACTTGTTATCGTCCTGTCTAAGATATCTCTTTGCTCTTTTGTAATTAAATAAATATTATCGCTATCTCCTCTTTTTGCATAATATAAATTATTTTCATTGGCATTACCAACCATAATTGTATTATTAACTCCTTCTCCGCTAGCTTCAACAATAATTAAATGCTTGTCTAGTCCGGTACCGGTAAACTCTTGTTCAGGAATTTCTACCGAGGTTAAATTCGCCATAATATCAATTATTTTATCGATTTCCTCTTGTTCGACCGGAAATTCATATGGAATTGTGCCGCTCCAGACTTCATCTTTCTTTTCAATTGTAAATTCCCTATTCGGATATTGAAATCTAAATTTATTAATTTGTTCTCTATTTGAATTAAAAATAGTCGTATCCCGCCAATCGGTTTGGTTAAAAACACTACTTAAATTTACTTTAAGACTATAGGTTTCATCAGTGCCAGGCTTAGATATATACGTACTAACATAGTCAGTCGCTAATTTGCCCACCACAAAATCAGTTAAAATTTTATCTCCTGAAAATAACTTTACTTCGGTCCCGGTTGAATCAGTTTGAAATTCTCCCTTTTTCTCATTATTACTACCGACTAATTCAAGTTTTACAATTCCAGCATCCCGCAAGGCGGTTTCTAGTCTATTAGCTAAATCGTCAACCACATAAAAACCTTTTGTATCAGCCACTTTCCATCTCATGTCTCTTTTTTCTAGAGTTATTACTTCATCGTTTTTAATTACTTCAATTCGATCAATTTTTTCGATATCGATTTTAGCTAAAAAATTTTTCGGTTTTCCTAAATTACTGCGCCAATCTTTTAGAGGACCCTGGTAAGCGTAAGCTAAAGCGATAAGAATAATTAACACTAAGCCTAAAATTAAATTCTTTTTACTCATAAATTTAACTTTTACTTGTTAAAATTTTCTTTAACTAGTTTTATTAAGTCCTCCTTGTTTTGCGCCCCCTTTAATCTAATTATTTCATTATCATTTTTATCTAAAAAAATAAATTCAGGTACGTCCTTAACCTGGTACTTTTCTAAGATTGCCGAATCATTGTCGGCGTCATAATATTCAGTTTTTAATTCTGGGGTTGACTCTTCAATTTCTTGCCACATCGGGCGCATTACTATACATTCTTTACACCAGATAGCCCCAAATTTAAGTACTCGCATATAAATATTATTAATTATTTGTAGATTTGTTGTTAAATTTGTAGATTTGGGTGTTACAATTCATCAGCAAACCGGCTCTTTCTTCTCATAAAATATCTAACTAAGCCAAAAATAATTACTATAACCGTTACGCCAAAAACGTTTAAATAGCGGCCAGCCATTTTCTCACCGTCAGATAACTCTTTTAACGGCCGCTCGGT
>JBDRCJ010000125.1:0-19038 GCA_043821805.1 Patescibacteria group bacterium | reverse complement strand
CATTATCGTATTTATGGATTCAGATGGCCAACATAAACCTGAAGATATTTCACGATTTATTGAAAAGCTAGAAAAAGATAATTTAGATATAGTATTTGGCTCCAGAAGAATAGGAAAAGACATGCCTCTCGTTATGATGCTGGGAAACAAGTTTCTGTCGCTTTCACTATCATTATTGTTTAAAATATATATATCGGACACGCAAAGCGGTTTTCGTGCTATTAGATCTTCGGTTTATCCAAAAATAAAATGGAATTCAACAAGATATGCTGTAGAAACTGAGATGATTGTTAATGCCAGTAAAAATAAACTGAAATTTGGTGAAATAGAAATACAAACTATTTATCGCGATAACTACAAAGGTACAACAATATTTGATGGTTTAAGAATATTTTATAATATTTTAATGTGGAGAATTATATGATTGGCATACAAATAGTAGCAATAATTTTTGCTTTTTGGATGATATATTTTACTTTTCTTCACTTCCGGAGAAAAGAATTTGATAAAAAAGAAATGTGTTTATGGCAAATCGTGTGGCTAGGGTTAATAATTGTTGTTATCTTCCCAAGAAGTGTGAAGTTTATTCTTGAGGCCACAAGTATAACGAGAACATTTGATTTAGTTGTTATTATTGGGATGGTTATTTTATTTGGTGTGACTTTTAGAAATTACGTAATTTCTAAAAGAATGGAGAAGAAAATAGAAGATTTTGTTAGAAAAGAGGGGCTGAAGGATATCAATTAGTAGAAAATATCTCATATATGAAAATTATAGTTTTTGCTGGATATTTTTATCCACACAAAGGAGGTTACGAAAATTATATTTATGAATTGCACAAACATCTACATCTAAAGCAGTTGTCAGTTGATGTTGTTACCTGTAATACAAATAATTCAAAAAGAGAAGAGACAATTGACGGAATAAATATATATCGATTCGATTGTTGGAATATACTTGGTGGAACATATTCAATTCCAATTCTAAACAGAAATTTTTTTTATACATGGAAGAAGATAAAAGAAACAAATTATAATTTTGTTAATACTCAAACACGATTTTTTTTAACTTCATTAATGGGGCTTATATTTGCAAAGATAAAAAAAATTAGATTAATTCATACAGAACACGGAACGAAACATTCGGTTTTATCAAATCAAATGGTTAGTCTTATTAGTAAAATATACGACCATACTCTTGGATATTTAGTTATAAGGTGTGCAGACTACAATTTTGTAGTATCACAATCTGCTGGTGAATTCTCTAAACATTTAGGAGCAAAAAAATTTCAGGTAATACATAATGGAGTAGATGCACATAAATTTAGACGTACAACCACTGATTTAAAAAGCAGGCTTTGTATAAAAGACGAATACAAGATAGTTACTTTTATTGGGAGAATGATTGAAGCTAAGGGGGTTCAAGATCTAATTTCAGTAATTAATGAAATCGGTAATCATATAAAAATCAAATTATTGCTTGTGGGTGATGGAAAATTCAAGGATGCTCTAGTTAATATGGCTATTGAAAACAAAAATATTATTTTTTTAGGTGAGAAAAATCAAGAGGAAATAGTAAATATTCTAAGCATCACTGATGTTTTTGTGAATCCTTCATATTCCGAAGGGTTGCCAACATCAGTTTTAGAGGCAGGTGCTTGTTCATGTGCAGTAGTTGCTTCAGATGTCGGGGGAACAAATGAAATAATTGAAAATGAAATTAATGGATTTCTAGTAAAACCGCATGACTTAATAATGTTACGGCAGAGAATAAATGAGTTGCTTTTTAAACCACAAATTGCTGTTTCGTTTGGTAAACAATTAAACGAAAAAATTAATACAAATTTTAACTGGTCATCAATACGTGCTAAATATATAGATGTTTTAGAATCGTTATAAATAGATTTATTTTAAATGATTACGGAATTATTAAATAAAAGAAGCAATCAATTGTATCTGGGGTGGGTTTTTATTTTATTTTTATCCATAAATATATTATTTGCCCATAACGTGATAATTGGTGTATTAGGATGTCTTGGTTTTTTTATCATCTTTACAAATATGATCAGTCGCTTTTTAAATAATATTTCACATGGGCGAAAACTTTTAGCATTCATAATTCTATTCACATTAATAATTATTTTTTGTCTTCTTTTTGTATATCTTTTTACTTTGACAGAATTTGTAGTAATATCTTCAATTTGGATTATTGGAATTATTGTCACTATATTTCAAATAGCTAAAAAAGATCGCATTAATACAAACAGAAATGATAAATT
Source organism: Patescibacteria group bacterium (assembly GCA_043821805.1). Taxonomy (GTDB): domain Bacteria; phylum Patescibacteriota; class Patescibacteriia; order Patescibacteriales; family CAYMCJ01; genus JBDRCJ01. Next base: position 16,760 of record JBDRCJ010000125.1, on the reverse strand, counting down.
TAAGACTGAATTGCCAATTATTTTATTCAGGAAAGTAAAAATTCTTCTCCCAATAGTACTTCTTTTATATTTGATTCAGATTTTAACGTTATTAGATATAAAGTCAGCTGGACATATCTACCATGGATATATTAGTAATATATCTTCTTTGACTCCTTACATATTGGGAGTTGCATTCATAATACTGTTTATGTCTATTTATTCATCTGTTCGTAGTAGATATTTATTAGTTGCATTAATTTTATTTTTTATTGTTAGCGCATCAACATTTGTACTATTAAGTCAAAATTTTTATGGTGCTGATTCATGGCGTCATTTTGCAATTGAAAAATATATTGCAGATGGTAATCGGTATGAACCAACTAACATTAATGATTTATTGCAGTTTAAATCAGAAAAAATTCCTAATTCATCACTTTATACAATTATTCCAGTTCTACATTATTTCACGTATTTGCCAATAGAATATATTCATAAATTCTTCCAATTACTATTTCTTGCCCCGTTATTTCTACTTGTGCTTTATTTTGGTATGCTTGATTTAATAAAAAGTAAACAGCAGTCATTGCTATTTGTTTTATTTCTATTATTGTCGTCTGGGGTATTATATGTCGGACAATATAATTCAGTACAAGCTATTGGGATTGTATACTTTTTTATTAATCTCTGGGTTTGGCTAAGATTCTTACTTGGAAAAACAAGTAAAATATCTTGGTATAACTGGATTCTTTCTATATTTGCTATTTTAGCATATCCAACAACGGGATATTTTAGTTTGGTTACGATATTAGTTATTTTATTACTAAAATTATTTGATAAAAAGAATTGGAAATTTAGATCAATTTTATATGGTTTACCATTGGGTTTATTATTTGCCATACCAATACCGATGTTGGATATCGTACTTAAGAAAATAGCAGTTGATTCGTTATATACTCAGCACTGGAAAAACCTATTTTTGATTATTAGTGATTGGTGGAATGCGATGCTACCTCTTGGAAATAATAGCCCGGGACTATTTCCTTTTATATTTGTTTTGATGTTATTTGGTTTTGTTTGGCTTTACCAACATGAAAAAAGACGATTATTCCCGTTACTATTTATTTTAATGATTGCATTGCTGATATCCCAGTGGTCAAGTTCAATTTTTCAAAAAGATAGCCTGGGAGTATTTTCGGGACGTGTTCAAGTTCTCCTGTCGATTTTTTATTATATTGGTGCATTTATTAGTTTAAGAGTAATGATTATTGGAATCGCAAAATCGTATAAAAAAATTCTTATAGTTATAATAGGAACCGCACTTTCATTGCTATTTGTAAGTTCAACAAATTTTGCAAATTATAGTTTTGCTTGGAGTATTTCGAATAATGAACTAGAAGCAATAGATTTTATAAAGCAAGACAGTCACCTATCGTCTTATCTTGTATTGACTGATGAAGTTACATCAGCTGCGGGATCCGCAGTAACTAACCTAGGTAATCCGTATTATTGGTATCCCGATGGGGATTTATATGGGAGTTATATTAATCTATTAAAAGTGCCAACGATAAGTACATTGGAATCGATATGTCAAAAATTTAAAAGAGAAAATGTTTATTTCATAGTTACGCCGGTTCCTATGACCACAAAATACCCAGAAGCAGAAAAAAATCTTCAGAAAATAATGTCGGTCAAATGGACAAAAAATCCTGTTAAGGTATTGAGTTACCGTTGTCAACTTAACTAAATACAAATATGACTCAGTATAATAACAGTATTTCGGTAATCATACCTGTTTATAATGGTGAAAAATTATTACGTTTCTCAACCAAAAGCGCTTTTGACCAATTGGGTAAATACATTAATGAGATAATTATCGTGGACGACGGTTCAACCGATGATAGTTGGCTCGTAATGCAGCAAATATCATCAGAAGATAAAAGGGTAAGGATTTATCAGCAAAAAAACCAAGGTCAAGCTAAAGCAAGAAATTACGGGGCTAGTATGTCAAAAGGCGAGTATCTAGCCTTTCTTGACGTTGATGACACATGGAAAACAGATAAATTGCAAAAACAATTGGAACTATTTAATAGTAACGACCGTCTGGTTCTTGTTTATGGCAATGCTGAGATACTGTTTTACCCGCCAAGAAAGGAAAAAATAACCTTTTCAAAAATCACACGGCTGCGGAGAGGCAATGTTTGTAATTGGTTGTTATATAAAAATTTTATTTGTACATCTAGCGTAATTATTAAAAAAAATGTTTTTATGAACTTAGGCGGATTCAAAGAAAATGAGGAATATCGTTATATTGAAGATTATGATTTATGGCTACGCGCTGCTGCAATTGGTCCAATAGATTATATTGAAGAGCCATTAACTTGCTATTTACGGCATGCGGCAGGTTCATCACAAGCAAAGGTTAAAACTACGCTGAATATTTTAAAAATGATTAAAAAAATTCCTGTTGATGCAAATATAACAGTTATTAATAAAATAGTTGCTCTTGTTCGTTATCTCTTAGTCCTGATGATGTATTTTTTCCACTTAGATCGCTTGTTTTCGCCCTTAGATTGATATTTAATACAATTTTTTTTGGAAACAGAATTTTTATAAACTGTTTGATAATAACTGATTATTTTTTGTTTAATTAATTTCTGATCCAGTTTTTCACAGATAATAGAAAAGTTTTTTATTGCGGCCGTATCAACTAACTGGTCATCTGTAAGTGTCTTTCTAATTGCTTTTTCAATAATATCCGGATCATTGGGTGGAACTAGTAGGCCAGTTTCACCGTCTTTGATCCATTCACTAGCACAAGAAGTACAAGATTGGATAGGAAATGAACCCATGGCCATTGCTTCAAGAGCAAAAGTGCTTATTGCGTCACTAATACTAAGTCCCAGAGAAAAACGAGCTTGTCCAAGTAAAGTCAGTATTTCTTGATGAGGAGTATTGTTTGGTATAATCCGTACTGGAATACCTGTCGATTGAGTGAAAAGCTCCGCGGCAATTTTTACATCCGACTCTGGTATTAATGGATGTTCAATAATTGAACAAATAGCGATTTCATAATAATTGCACAGTAAATCCGCACATCTTTCTAATGCTCTTAAGCCGACCAAGGATCGACCAGCCCAATTTTGATATCCTTTTAATAATATAAGTTTTCTCTTTGAGGGTGCTATGTTAGTGCGTAATCTATTTAATTCTTCAATGTCAAAACCACCACTATTTGGAAAGACAGGAAGTATAGTTCCAGTAAAACCAAATTCTTTAGCTAATCTTACGTCCCGTTGACATTCACAAGAATAATAATTACAAGATGAAAGTACTTCTTTAATTTTAGTTTTATGCTTATTTAGACGACCAAATAAATAAATATCACTTCCCCAATTAGTGACAATCCAGTTGGGGAATTTTTTATCCAACAATTTTTTAACTTCCAAGGCAAGGTAACCGCCAGCTTGTATCTCCATTGAATGGATTATATCTGGTTTTACTTTTCGAATCAGACGGGATAATTGCCAAACACGATAACGGGGGAAGACCTCTCGTAAAAATAATCTAACTGCCATAGCAGCTTTTTTAGATAAAATGGGTATGCCGTGTAATTTTACTGTTGTTTTGAGCCCGTCTTGTCGACCGTAAAAAGAATGATAGATGTTAATATTTTTTAAAGATTTATGCGATTCGCCATTATCAATACTAGGAAAAAGATGAATGTCCCACTTCTGATCGGATATCTGAGATATCCAACGGGCTGTATGTATGCTTTGAGAAAATGCAATAAATAGTATTTTCATTCTTTTAATCCTAAGCCGATATTTATAAACTTATCAAAATTCGTTTTTAACGTTTCAGTTGTGAAATACTCATCAAACGCTTGTCGGCCGTTTGTTGATAATTCTGAATACAGGTTTGTATCGGTAAATGCATTAGTAAGTAAATCAATTATATCATTTGGTTTAAGTGAATGGCAGGTGTAGCCTGATTTAGTTGAAACTAGAAATTTAGAAACCGAAGCATAGGCTGGACCGTGGAAAAAGACAGGACGGCTGGAAGCGAGATATGTCGTTAGTTTAGAGGGGAAGCTTAAACGAGTTTCTTTTTCATATGCTGGGTCGAACCAATAAGGACAGTACAATAAATCAGATTCAGAGAGAAGTTTAATCGTATTAGGCTGTGATTGCCAACCCATAAAATTTATGCCCGGTCTTTTTTCAATATTAAAACGCCCAATTAAATTAATTTTTACTGAGCGATTATTAATCCGCCAATCTATCTGGTCCAGTGCAGAGATGAGTGCATTCCATTCTTCCTTTGCATAAATTTGACCTGCTAATGCAATAATATATTCATTCCGATCGTGAGGTTTTGCGGAAGATTTCAGTGCCATATCACTAGGAAGGCTTGGTAAAAATGGTATTGTTTCAACGCCATATTTATTATGATATTCTTTTGACATAACCCAAGAAGTGGTAGCACAAACCCGGCTCTCTTTAATTGCTTTTCCAAACTCTTGCAAAATACTGTCTTGATATTTTGGAGACACCTTGCGTACTCGAAGCCACCATTCAGGAGGGTCCCATACCTGTGTAATAAGCGGAATGTCCAGCTCTTTTTTAATGCGGCTTCCTAAACGGATTAATGTAAGACCTTCAAGGACACACCATATTACATCAATTTCATTTTTTAGAACGAATTTTCGCAAATTATTTATTATTACTTTTTGATAAAAATTATCAATAAATTCTGCTATTCGGGAAGGAATAAAAGTTCTAATATACTCGTTATATCTGAGAAAATATTTAATTGGAATCCAATCAAGGTTAGGAGTCAGGCGGGGATATTTAACACGATCAACAATTGTGTAGCAAACAATCGAATCTTTTGGCATAAATCTACAAAGCTGATCTAGAATAAGACCACCAGTTTTATTTTTGGTTGGCGGCACACTTGTAAGAAGAAGTATTCTTTTGTTCATTATTTCAATAATTCAAAGTAATTACTCTATAGATCTTTTATCATTTCACTAAAAGAAGGAATAGCTAATTTATTACATAAATCAAATACGGTATCTAAACGTCGGTCAATTGATATTGATTGGGTCGGCTTAATAGTAATATCGATATTGTATTTTTCTTTAAGTTTAGTAAGCATTTCGTATTTTGTGACACTGGTAGAAAATAGATGAAAAAGACCTGTTTTGGGATATTGATTGCGGTTATTGATTATTTCTTGGCAAATTAAAGCAAGCTCACGGGACGTAAGACCATTCCAGATATGATTTGTAAAACCTTTAATCGTTTTACCCTTATTCTTTTTTAACCATTCAATCAGCGAATCAGAGCTATCAATCTCCGGACCGACAAGCGAAACGCGCAAAACAAGCGAATGGTCAGCCGGCTCGCCTAGACTTCTTGTCAAACCATAGGCGTCGATTGGATGATGAATCGATTTTTCATTATAAGGAGCACCGATCTGTCCATCAAAAACGCAATCAGTGGCTATATGTATTAACTTGTCACCATAAACCTGACTTAAAATATGTGGCAGACCGCTGTTAATAAAAAATGCTTTGACCGGATCTTGCTTAATATGGGGGTTAGTTAAAGTTGCACAATTGATAAATGCATCTACTTCTCCAATTTTATCGACTAGGTTACTTATATTCAGACCGTCAGGTTGATTTAAAAATCCCGAAACGTAGTCCTGATATAAATCCATCAAATCAAAAATTACATCATTATGTTTCAGGTCATTACCATAAAGATTCTTAAGCAGGGCTAATTTCTCTTTACTATCACATATGAGAACTAGACGGTAATTGTCTTTCAATACCCTATATATCATACTTCCCGAAAGGCTCGTTGGGGCAGTTATGGCAATTGTTTTCATGTATTTCGTATCTATTTACTACAATTATACCATTGGAGAACAACGTCTCTTCTGTATAATTTTCGTTAAACTGACTACGTGACGTAAAACCTTGCTGGAAAAATTAGTATCTTGATAAGCATGGGGGATTTTGAACTTTTCACCTTCTTTATGTTGCTGAGTAACAATTTCAATAGATTTTAGTACATTATTCTTGTCTAGACCGGTTAAAATTGTCACGCCCTCATCAAATGCTTCTGGACGTTCAGAGCTGTTACGTACTTGAATTGCCGGAAATTGTAAATTTGAGCATTCTTCCTGAATAGTACCACTGTCAGAAATAACACAGAATGCATTTTTTTGCAGCTTTATATAATCAAAAAAACCAAATGGTTTGCAAAAATTGATCAATTTATTTGTTTTAAGTTTTTCTTTCTGTAAGCGTTTTCTGGTTCTTGGGTGAGTAGTGACAATTAAAGGTAATTTATATGATTCGGCGACATTATTAAGAATATCAATCAGAGTTTTGAAGGATATTCTTGAATCAACATTTTCTTCACGATGTAAGCTAACAACAAAATATTTATTTGATATTAGTTTTAATTCTTTAATTACATTTGATTTTTCAATTGATTTTTGGTTTTTTTGCAGAATTTCTGCAAGCGGTGAACCCGTAACAAACATTGTACCAGGATGGATGCCTTCTCTTAGTAAATTCAATCTGGCATTCTCGCTGTAGGGGAGATTAATATCGCTGATATGGTCAACAATACGTCGGTTTATTTCTTCTGGAACATTTTCATCAAAACTGCGATTGCCGGCTTCCAAATGGAAAATAGGAATTTTCATTCTTTTAGCTATAATTGTAGACAAAGCACTGTTTGTATCTCCGAGCAACAATAATGCGTCTGGTCTTTCTTTAATAAATACGGACTCACTTCTTTGTATAACATTGGCAATTTGTTCACCAAGAGTAGCTGCTTTTATATCAAGAAAATAATCAGGTTTTCGAATTTTTAGATTGTCAAAAAATACTTTATTCATTTCATAATCGAAGCTTTGACCAGTATGAACCATGACATGATTCAAATATTGATCTAATTTTGTAAAAACTTGTGACATTCTTATAATTTCAGGTCGCGTTCCAAAAATAGTTACAATTTTTAATTTCTTATTTTCTTTCTTCATAAATTTAGTTCGGAATTAGTTATATTTTAAAAACTTTAAATTTAAACATTTTCCGCATAAGTATCAGAATCGTTCGGATCGAATACCTCATTAGCCCAAACTAGTAGTTTCATTTCAGATCGGGAGATATTTTGAATATTGTGTGTCCAATTAATACGCATTTCAATAAGTTCCGGTTTGTCTCCGGACAATTTGAATTCTTTAATTTCATTTGTTGAACGGTTTCTCATGCGGATTAATGCTTCTCCTTCGATTACACAAAATGTTTCTATTTTTCTTTTATGATAATGATTGCCTCTGATTATGCCTGGTTTAGAAACAGAATAAAAAATCTGACCCACTTGGGGAATCTTAAAAACTTCGATCAATTTGCCTCGCTGATCCTTTTTTATTTCTAGTTGTTGTAACGTATAATCTTTAATTAATTTATTATTATAAACTCATTAATTTAATTTCTTCCTGAATCTCATTTAGATTCAGTAGGAGGGATTCTACCTCTTTTATAGATAATTGTTTTGTGTTCGAAGAGTTGTACCCTGCATGAGGTAAAATATTTTCTTTTTGACCTTTGAAAAAATAATCGCGATAGTCCATATCCGGAACTTCAGGATTTATTTTGTAGTAATCTCCGCAATCTTCCGCACGGTAGGATTCTTCAGAAGAGATTAAAGTTTCATATATCTTTTCACCCGGACGTATTCCTACCTCTTCCTCGCCCTGCTTATAATTAAAAATATTTGCCATAGCTTTTGCTAAATCACCGACTGAAGCGGCTGGTGCTTTTCTAACATAAATTTCACCGTTATTTCCGTTGGTTAAAGCATATAGAACTAGATCAATCGATTGATCTAAAGACATCATAAAGCGAGTCATTTCTCTCTTAGTAATCCTTAATGGCTTTCCAGCTTTGATTGAATCGATAAAGTACGGAATTACGGATCCTCTAGTGTACATAACGTTGCCATAACGTGTACCGCATAAAATTGTCTTACCGCGTTTTTCGCGAGCGCCGGCTATCATAATTTTTTCCATCAGAGCCTTTGTCATCCCCATCACGTTAATAGGGTACACAGCTTTATCCGTACTTAAAACTACGATTCTCTCAACTTCATTTTCAATCGCTGAATCAATAATATTGTGGACACCAAGAGCGTTAGTTTTAATAGCTTCAATGGGAAAAAATTCACAATTTGGAACTTGTTTTAGAGCAGCAGCATGAAAAATATAATTTACTTCGTAAACAGCATGAGAAACGGAATCCTTATCTCTAATATCACCGATTATAAATTTTAATTTGTTGGAATTATATTTATTTCCCATGTCAAATTGCTTTTTTTCGTCACGGCTAAATATCACTATTTTTTTGGGATTGAATGTTAATAGTTTATCAACTACGGCATTACCAAAAGAACCGGTACCGCCGGTAATCAATATTGTTTTGTCTTGTAGGTATTTATTAAATTGTTTCATGAATATGCTTTAATCTCTTAATATTATAGTTTTTATTATAACATTTACTGCAGCTTAGTCAATTTATGAATTACCAGTAATAATGTAATTAATTATTCTTTCTTGGTATGTATTAAAATTATATTTCTACAGATACTAAATCACTCAATTTCTATTTTTGATAATTTCATAAATAGATATTTAATACTTTTGAAAACAAACCATAAACCATAAAAGTTTAAATATTATTCCGTAGTTTTTATTCGCTTTTCCAATAATATATTATTATGATCTATTTTTTGTGAATTTCATGACTAAGTATTTTGATCCTTTGAAAACAAACCAAGGATCAAAAATTAAAATTGCATAGAAAAATTTCCAGATTCGAATATTATACCAAAAGCGTATAGCGGGTATAAATAACTGAAGCGCGACGTCACCTTTAATTAATTTAAGATCGTTACTTTCAATATCATGTTTTTGAACAAATGCATCATATAAATCTCGAATTAAATTATTGATTTGAACGACACTATTTGCATTATCTATATTTTTCAAATAAAGATGTTGAACGATATTATTGGAAACATTTCTATCCAATGTTTTTGAGATCAATTCCCGGCACAGTTTAATAGAACTGTTTATTTGTTCATTAAGATGGATTTGGCTGGTATTTTCTTCGTGTTTACGAAGAAGAAATAAAATATCATCTAAGTTAGTTAATTTTGTAATTGAATTTAGCCTTATCCATAAATCATAATCTTCATAGAATCTTGCTTTTGTATTATAACCACCTATCTCTTTTACCAGTGAAGTTCTCATCATTACTGTGGGATGGGCGAGTGGGCAGAAAAAATGCAGTTTCCAACTAAGTAATAATGGTCGGTTCGGAAAATGAGTTTCATTTTTCAATGTTCCCTTTTGGTCAATTATTCCAAATCCTGTACCGCAAACACCTATTTCAGAATGAGTATCCAGGAAAGCTAGTTGTTTTTCTAGACGGCGGGGTAATGAAATGTCATCCTGATCCATTCGGGCAATGTATTCGCCTCGTGCAGCAGCTAGGCCAATATTTAAGGTTTTATTGAGGCCCTTATTGGTTTCATTATGAATAATGCGAATATACGGATCTTTATAAGACCTTATGATCTTCAAACTGGAATCAGTGGAGCAGTCATCGATTATTAAAAATTCAAAATTAGTAAATGTCTGATTCAGGATGCTTTCCATTGCTTCCTTAATATATTTTTCTCCATTGTATACCGGAAGTAGAACGGTAATTCGCGGCTTATTCATGATTTTTCAGCCAGTTGTAAGTATTAATTATCCCTTCTTCAATATTAGTAAATTCGTAATTAATTATTGATTGGAGCTTACTATTATTCAATACAAGATTGGGGACATCGAAATTGCGTGCTTCAAGCCGATTAATTTTAAAATTGCCAATCTGCTTTTCGATAATTTTCAAAATATCGTTTACGGAGTGCCCGGTTCCGGAACCGATATTAATTATTTCATTTGAAATATTTTTTTCAATTAATATCCCTACTATTGAAGCGCAATCATTGATATAAACGTAATCTCTGACAGTGCTCCCATCCCCCCAAATAGTTAATGTTTCATGGTTAATAATTTTATTCAAAATTACATTTATCAAGCCTTGTTTATCGGACCTATGGTATTTACCGTAGGGATTGGCAAATCTTAGAACTAGGTAATCTGTTCCGTATAGATAATTGTATAGATATATATATTTCTCAATAGATAATTTGACAATCCCATATGAACAGATTGGATTTGTTGCATAATCTTCAGTTACAACACTTTGTTTAGGATTTAATAATCCATATACAGTACCACCGGAAGAAATAAAGATAATTTTCGAAGTTGAATATTTACGCATCAGATCAAGTAGTTCAACAGTTGCAATCAGATTGGAATTTATATCATATATTATATTCTCATTGGAATTCGAGGGTATTGTAGTTGATAATGCATGAATGACTATGTCAACTTTATTTTCTTTAAATACTATTTCAAGATCTTGTTTTAAAGTGAAATTACCTTTGTAAAATTTTATATTATTATCACTTTTAACGTTTTTTTTCAAATCAAATGAAATAATGTTGCAATTATCTTTTAATTCATCTATTAAATTTCGTCCAATAAATCCTTCCCCTCCTAAAATTAGTATTGTTTTTTTCATTTTGTTATATTCTTACCCAATTTTCTGGAATTAAATCATTTGTTTCTTTTGTTCTGTCACCAAACCATTTTTGAGGTGCTATTACTAGCTTGTTAGGATTACTATTTAGCCAGGCGCCCCACCAACTAAATGAGCTGTTAGCAATAATATTGTATTTACAGTTACTCATCAGTCTCATATCCTCGTAATTATGATCAGCGTCATTATGATCCATAAAGAATATTGGAATATCTTTAGGAAGATTTTCTTTTGCCCATTCAATATCATCAGAAAAAACGAAATAATTCGGGTGATGCAATTGTTTTTCCATTATTTCAATGGCTTTGTGATAATATTCAAGCGGCAAAACTCCATGGACGGATTTTGTTTTTTTATCGGTCAAATAGTCCCCATGACGTATATGAATTGAAACAGATTCACTATTAGTAATCTTATTAATATATTCTGCATTTACTCGGTCAGGATTTGATTTTACTTTAAATTCATCTCTAATTAGGTCCTGATAGTTTATAAAATATTTTTCACTTTGCCAGTATCCATTAATATAATAGTCTCCCTTTAAATTAAGTGTATTTTGGTCAAAACTAAAATCTTTTTCAATAATATGATGTGGATTTACTTTTCTATTTGAAAAACCAAGCTTGCTTTTAATTTTTGTTTTAATAGTTGTTGGAGGGTTCTTTAAAATATTTATTTCTGATTTAATAGCTTCTTCTAGGTGGATATTAAAGTAATTCAGTGAATATTTATGCAATTTGTAGATTGAAAAATCACTGATATCTAATTTACAGACTGAGTTGTTTTTTTTAGCTAAGCAAAAACCCATAGCATATTGAAACATTTGATTACCGAGTCCGCCGATTATTTTTACGATTACCATATAGTATTGAGATTAATTATATAGGGTTTTTATAAGATAAGGTTAATAATGCATTTTATTAAGAAATATTCGTATAACTGGCTTTAGATATTTTGGTGTGATTTGCTGTAAATTAATAAAAATATCATAATCACGTTGATTCAAAGAGTAGCGAAGGATAAATTTGACATATAAGATAATTAATAATATATCAAATATAATCTGAAGGATTAGCTGATGAAATAATAGATTAATAATTACAAGTGTCAAAAAGAATAGAAAATTTATTAATAAAACGCGAATAAAATATTTTGTAAAAAAATGCAATTTATACTTTCTAATCAAGACAAAGCCCAATGAAATAGCTAGTAATTGGGCGGTGCTATTAGCGATGGCGGCGCCAAGAGCCTGAAGAGAGGGTATAAGACATAAATCAAGCGTGATATTTAGAATAGCGGCTGCAAAACCGATGTAGACCATTTTACGAATGTCGTTGCTTAAAGTAGGTATGGTTGATATAGGGTTGAAAACAACGGGGATTATTTGTGAAAAAATTAGAAATGGAAAAATTATTCCGGCGGATAAAAAGTCTTGGCCGTAAAAAAGCAGTATTATTTTATTAATATATACTATAAATAATATTGAGATTGGGATGATGATGATTCCTAAATATTTTGTTAAATGTTGAGACAAATAATGTAGCTTATTTTGTTGCTTCGTTCCAATTAACTCGGCGGTTGTATTATTAATAACCGTCATTAAGGGGCTGAATAATGATAAAATATATATACTCAGGGAATAAGCCAGTGAATAAATAGCAATTTGCTGGTTATTGCTGTACATACCCAGGAAGAAAAGTTCTGATTTATCCCAGACGATTGAGACTAAAAATAAATTTATAAATCCCCAAGTCGAATAGCGAATAATTTTTTTTAGAGGTAAAGATTCAATGTTTTGCGGAGGAGTAATATTTTGGCGATAAATAGAGCGCAAGCACCAAGCTGAAGTAACAAGTGAAAAAAGATTAATAAATATATAAAATATAATTAAAGTATATAAGGAAGCGTGCGTTTTAAGAATATAGAGAATACCACCCAACCAAATTATTTGTGAAATAATTTGTAAAATTGATAATATTTTAAATTTCTGAATAGCACGCAAAACATTCAATAAAAAATTATTTAATATTACTGGGATCAAAGCGATAAGTGCATAGATAAGCAATTTATCTTGTTCCTGATACTGAAACCGAATTAAATATTTTGAGACAATTCCTGAGTTTATAAACATCAGAGAAAGCAAGATAATCATAACAATAACCTGAGCCGCTAAGAAATAATTTAGCAATTTTTTCCAGAGGATTTTTTGATTAGAATTTCTGCTAAAGTAATATTCTGGAAAATATTTTAAAATAGCTTGTCCAATCCCTGGATTGGCCAAAATCGAAAAGGTAGCCACTACCCACATAAAGTAGCCGTAAACACCATATTGGTTGATGCCTAAATATCGGACCAGAATAATAGAAGAGGAAAAACCAATAATTGAGGTAATAATAAAACTGCCGGTAGTCCATAAGGTTGATTTGGCTATGTCTTGAGTGTAGTTTTTATCCACTTTTAGGCCTATTAATTTTAGATTATTTGTTAGACACTATTTTTTTTGTATTTTACTTTTTGAATTTATTTAGTATACCAATAATTTTTTTTAATTGGTGTAAATTATCGGTAAATAATTCTTCTGGCAGAATTGTAATTTCTTTCTTTGTTTTATCCGTTGAATTTAAAGAAATTATTTTATTGGCCACGAGAGGAAAAAAATTGTATTTATTTAATGTTTGTTCTCTAGATTTTTTCAATACATTTAAATGATCATAATAATATTGTTCATTCGCCAATATATTTTCAATAATTTTTATTGATTGGTCAAAATTATTGATATCAATCCTTGTAAAAGAATCCGGGTGAAAATACTCTTCCGCATTCGGACAGCCGTAATAAAGAGGGAATGTATAGGTTAAAAAGCAATCGGTTAATTTTTCCGTTATCCAATCGGATTGCCACTCATTTTCAATGGCCACCGTGAATTTATAAGGAGCTAAAACTTCCCATTTATCCTCAAAGGGGCGGATACCTCGCCCAAACAAATCTATTGAATCGCCAAAATATTCTTTTAACCGATAAGCAAATCGGAGACGTCGTTTATGGCCACTAGTGAAGGCTTTATCGGAGGTTATAATTGAGATAAGTTTAGTTTTTTTCACAAAATGCGTGTCAGCTAAATCATCGTAAGTTTTATTAAAGTGCCAAAAAAGAGTTGTTAGAGTGCGAGTAATATCTTTATGTTTAATATTTTTTTGGCCAGTAACAACTTTAGAAAACTGATTTAGAAAAGCTGGCTTGTATTTTTGTATAGATGACGGTTCTAGAGCAAAGAGAATAGTATTTCCAGACGGACAGTTAACCTTTTCCTCTTTAATTACATTATTTAAAACAATCCAATAATCACATTTTTCGATATCTTGATTAATGAAAAACTTACAGTTACTCCAAATAATTCCTTGGTGAGGTATTTGCCTATTAAGATTGTTGGGTATATATGGGTTAGTAACTTTAATATTTATCATAATCATTATTGCTTATTATGTAATGCTGGAAATTAAATTAGTTACAATTTAAAAATTTCAGCGTTATGCATAAAAAATTGATTTTGCAATAAATTGAAAATAATTATTCACTTTCAACCTTGTTTATGTTATTCAAGTTCATAATACTTTTGTCTTTCATTACTTTTTGATAAAAATCCATAGGATGTGCTTTAATATTAAGCTGATCAAACATATCCATGGATGTCACGTTATATTTTTTAAAGAGATTAATAAAGAAAATATAATACTTAGATAATTTTGTATCTTTATTGTAAATTTTACTAAATAGAAAAATATACTCAAACAACTCAATCTCTTTGTTATTTTTACAAAGTTGTGTAACTTGATGTGATGCTTTGTTAGGGGTACAAATTAATGGTTTTTTACAGTATGTAAATTCTCTATTCTTATTTAATAATCTAATGTAAAAATCAATATCAACAACCCATTTTAATTTATTATCAAAAATTTCTTTAATACTACTTTTGTATATAGTTGCACTTGGTGCGCCAATAATGTTACCGAAGAATAATGATTTTGGATGTCTAGCGAGTACGCGGCGTTGTTTTTTTGAAGGTGAATTAATATGATTCAAGTTTGTCCTCGTATCTAAAACTAGTGACGCGGAAAAAGCAAAATCCATTTTGGGGTTGTCATCAAGCATTTTCACAAATTCCTTTAAACTATTTTTATCGGTGAACCAATCATCATGATGCAATATTTTAATGTATTCTCCTTTTGCATGACGGATTGCTTCATTCCAATTTTCAGGTGATCCTAGGGTTTTCTGGTTTTTGAAATATCTCAACTTATCTTGAAAATTAAATGATTTTACTAAATTATTAACATCATTATTCGGCGAATCATCAGTCAATACTATTTCGTAATCCAGATAATTTTGTGCTTTTATTGACTCAAGATTTTTTCGCAAATATTCTATTTGTTTGTAAGCTGGAATGCAAATTGAAACTTTTGGTAAGGGCATATTAATTTTTCTTGGCAACACTAATAATAAAATCTTTAGGGTCTAAAGTTTCTTGAATCAAGTGTGTTTGATAATTTTGATACTTGAAACACTCTATAGTAAAACCTGCTGTATCTAGCCATTGCTGAATTTTTTCTTCATTGATATAGAAAGTTTGATGGAAACCAAGATTAATTGCATTTTCGCTGCGTTCTTGCATATAGGGGGTTGAGAAAATTAAATTTCCGTCAGGCTTCGAGGCTTTATTGAAAATTTTCAGAAGCTTAATAATATCATCTTCCATCAAATGTTCAATAGTTTCAAAGGAAATAATCGTGTCAAATTCCAATGAATATTGAAGGTCTAAAAGATTTGAACAAACAAATTCCACGTTATTTGTGTTTATATATCTTTCTTTTATTTTTTTAATTACCTCAGAATTTAAATCTACCCCAATTACTTTTTTTGATTTTTCAGCAAGCATCATAGAACCGTAGCCTGTTCCACATGCAAAATCACCACAAACAGAATCTGCTGTTATGTAATCTCTCGCAAATTCATATCGACGAAAATGGGATTTTTCATATAAATCTAGCTTATCGAATGGAATTTCCTTTTGGTATTTAATATCAACTCTCTCACCATTTCCTTCTAGTTCGCCCCCTACTTTAGGTTTGATTATAAATTTAGAATATATTTTATTAACTATGTCACTAATTAGCATATTGAATTATTTTATTTTTTTTAAATAGCCATTAACATTAAAAGTGGCATTTTTACCGAAGAAATCGCACCATTTACGATCAATAATAAAGTTATTGTTGATCTTCATAAATTCGTTTATGGCTTTCAATGGTCCGCCGTGATATTCTTTTGACATTCCTAATTCATTAACAATCCCATCTTCAACAATAAGATATGAATTAACGGAAACAAGAGGAGCAAACTTATTAATTGAATTCAGTGTATTTTCGTAAATGTGCGAAGCATCTTCAATTACTAAAACAGTATTAAAACCGGCAGCTTCTTTAATATCGTATTTTTCCCAACCTTCAGTGAATAGACGAATTCTTTTATGGTTTAGTAATAGATCATCCGATTGTTTTTGTATATCAATAGTATGAACCACTCCTTTTCTGATAACATCTAAAATATCAGCAATATACAAAGCCCCGCCACCGATATTGGTTCCGATTTCAATAACTAGATCAGGTTTTATTTCATATAAAATCATTTGATATAAAACATAATCAAACGGGCAACGGATAGCTTTAACGCCTCGATAAGTAATATTATGATGA
Source organism: Patescibacteria group bacterium (assembly GCA_043821805.1). Classification (GTDB taxonomy): domain Bacteria; phylum Patescibacteriota; class Patescibacteriia; order Patescibacteriales; family CAYMCJ01; genus JBDRCJ01. The sequence continues at coordinate 290 of JBDRCJ010000125.1, read as the reverse complement.
CCTACACAAATTGAATTGGTATCGAATTTTACTTTTTCGTCATTTACTTTCTCTTCTCTTACTTCCTCTTTATTATTTTTAGCAAACTTCATGTGAAACATAGATATGATAAATTAAATTATTTATATTAGCAGAAAAATTACGATTGATTTTGTAAATACCAGTCAATTGTCTTTTTAAGACCATCTGATAAGTCTATCTTTGCCTCAAATCCTATTTTTTCATTTGCCTTCCTATTATCACAATTTCGCCTTGGTTGACCAGTAGGCTTACTAGTATCAAAATGAAGT
>JBDRCJ010000124.1:0-2196 GCA_043821805.1 Patescibacteria group bacterium | reverse complement strand
CAGTATATAATATTCACAGTTTTTTGTCAATAACGCGTGAATTGCATCCATTTTTTAAACAAATTCACGCTTTTTTTAATTTTTACTACCTGTTTTTTGCACTTTCGCTTTCATAAACGCAGTTGAACTAGATAAAAATATTAGTTTAGACCCGCCACTATCAAGTTTTATAGTGATGCTCTCTGCGTCTTTTGCTATAATCTCACCGTTTAAACGAGTTATTTTCGCGCCATCGGTTCTTTCCCCAGTAGTCCCGCGTGTTATCCCTTTCTCTTGCATTTGTTCTCTCATCTTCGTTCTTTCTTCATCCGACATATTTTGAAAATCTGGTCTTTCCCTCAAAGTACCATTATTATCGCCCGTAATATTTCTTATCTTTTCTCTTATCTGCTGTTTTTCTCCCATAACGACACCTAATTCCTGCATATTCATCTCACCACCCCCAATTATAATTCTATCAGCAATAATACTTCCGTCGCTATTTTCATCCCCCATTACTAGGATTTTACTTCCGATGACTATTTCGGTAGAGCTCGCCTCATCAAAATTTTCCTGCCATCTTTGCATTTTATTTTGGTTGTTTGTTTGCTCTTGATTTTGCTGTTTATTTTCTACGCCACCACTACCTGCTCCATTTTTATTGCCACCGCCGTTCTGTCCATTTAAAGAACAACCTGAAACAGTTAATAAAAAAACCATTGATAAAAAGATTAAAATATTTTTTTTCATAGATTTATTTATAATCATTATTGTTTTTTTAAAATAAAACTAAAATATTCTCTATCTCTATTTAAAAAAGAATCATAAACTTCTGAACCTTTTACGCCAGCAAATTCTTGCGCCGGTTTATATAATAATTTTGGAACTAATCTTTTTATAAGATTAACTTTACGCAAATTATCTAAATTTAAAGCTTTTATAACATTATCAGTGATATTTTCTTCTTTTATAATTTTCATTTTTGAGTTTTTAATTTGGTTCTTTAGTAATGCAAAATCTTTTTTGTACCTAAAATCAGCAAACAAGAAATAACCATCGGGCTTAAGAACTCGATAAACTTCTTTTAAAAAAATATCTATCCCCGCATAGCTATGGGATGATTCTATGTTAATTACAGCATCAAAATTATTATTTGCAAAAGGTAAATTCAAAGCATCTCCCTTTATGAAAGATAAATTATTTTTTTTGTAATGTTTATTACAAAAATTTATAGCTTTCCCACAAATATCCATACCTATATAAGATTTTGGATTTAAAAAATTTGATATATAAAAAGCACCGCCACCTCTTCCAGACCCTATCTCTAAAACATTAAGCCCATCCAGCTTAACCATGTTTACGATATAATCATAAAGCTGTAATCCATATTTATTCATTAAATCAGTTTTTCTCTCTAATAGTAAGCTGTTCTTTCCTGAATACCCATAATTCATAAGAGTAATTTCGTTGTTTTTATCAACATTACTCACATACCAATACCAAATTTTCCATATAATTGTATTATTGATGCGCATTTTTTAAAAATTATTAAATTATTTTTACCATATAAGTATGGTTTCTTTTAATACCCTGAATTTGGTTATTTTTCATCGTCGTAGACACACGCCAATGGCGTGTCTCTACTCATACCGAAGCGCCTCTATAGGATCTAATTTAGCCGCTCTTCTCGCGGGATAATAACCAAAAACTATTCCAATACCAGCGGAAACTCCGCAAGCAAGCATAATAGAGGATGTTGTAACCGAGGTTGTTGTTCCGCTTAATTTCGTAACAGCCAGTGATGCGAGCCACCCGATAGCAACACCGAGTATGCCACCTAGAAAAGTTAATGCGACTGATTCGCTTAAAAATTGCATACTTATATCTCCCTTAGTGGCCCCTAATGATTTTCTGAGACCTATTTCGCGAGTTCGCTCGGTTACGGTCGTTAGCATCATATTCATAATCCCTATTCCTCCGACTAAAAGAGAAATGCCGGCAATAGCGCCTAAAAGCAATGTTAGAGTGTCTGTTACTGAAGTCATTGTATTCATTATATCCGCTTGGCTTACTATTGTAAAATCAGCGTCTTCGGCGTTTGCTATTTTATGTCTTTGTAAAAGCAGCGCTGTGATACTATCTTTTGCTGTAGTCATTAAATCTTCCTGCGAGACTTGGATATTTACATTGCTCACAGCGGTATTTCCAGTGATATAT
>JBDRCJ010000123.1:0-13442 GCA_043821805.1 Patescibacteria group bacterium | reverse complement strand
TTTAGCAAATTTAAAAAATGTTGAAAAAAATATAAATTATAAATTTATTAAAGGTGATATTTGCGATTTGGATAATAATAAAAAAATATTAAAAGATGAAAAAGTAAATGTAATAGTAAATTTTGCGGCTGAATCTCATAACGGCCGGGCGATGATTGAGCCGGATATATTTGTAAAAACAAATATTTTAGGAACGCAGATGTTTTTAGAAGCAGCTAAATCTGTTAATATAGAAAGATTTCATCATATTTCCACCTGTGAAGTTTTTGGCGACTTAGCTTTAAATGAAAATAGGGCCTTTAAAGAAACGGACCCTTATTTACCAAAAACCCCCTATAATGCCTCAAAGGCCGGGGCTAATCATGAGGTCATGGCTTATTTTCATACTTTTAAATTGCCGGTTACTATTAGCCATTGCTCTAATAATTATGGTCCTTACCAGTTCCCAGAAAAAGTAATCCCAAGATTTATAACCGATGCTATGCAAGATAAAAAAATTCCTCTTTTTAAAAGCAGTCAGAACAAAAGAGAATGGTTGCACACCGAAGATCATTGTCGGGCGATAGAGCTTATAATTAAAAAAGGAAAAGTCGGTGAAGCTTATAATATTGGCAGCGGTGTTGAAAAAAGCATTGAGGATATTGCTAGCGCTGTTTTAAAAAGATTAAATAAACCAAATAATTTTAAAACCTATATTGAAGATAGACCTGGACATGACAGAAGATATTTATTAGATTTAACAAAAATAAAAGAGCAACTTGGCTGGGAGCCTGAAATTGAATTTGAGCAAGGTTTAGATGAAGTAGTGGAATGGTATAAAAAGAATGATAAATGGTGGAAACCGTTGTTAGGAAAAGGATTTGTTGAAAATTACAAACAAGTTAAGAAATAGATTTATACTAAAGAAAAAAGTAATTTATCGTAATTAAAGAATGGTGGCAGGAAATAAAATGCGGCGAATATAAAAAATATTACAAAAAACAATATTTTAGGAGATGAAATTAAATAGAGTAAAAACAGCAATATTAAAATAAAACCAATTAAATTGGTTTTATTTTAATATTAGCTAATTTTTTTAAATAATATTTAGAAAACTTTGTACCTAAGTTTTATTTTCTGGTATAATTATATAAGTAGCTATAAATTTAAATATATGAATAAAAAAATATTTTTAATTGAAGACGATGCTAATTTATTAAGTAGCATTCAGGCAAAACTAAGTTTAGCTGGTTATCAGATTAAAACAAATAGCGGTAATGTTGAAATTGAATTAATTATAAGAGAAATAAAAAATTTTAACCCAGATTTAATTATTCTTGATTTACTATTGCCGGTTGTTGATGGGTTTGAAATCCTTAAAGCTTTGAAAGCCGATGAGCAGGCTAAGGAAAAGAAGGTTTTTATTTTTACAAATTTAAGTGACGAGGATAGCCGAAAAAGGGGAATCGAATTAGGCGCAAATCATTTTTTTGCAAAAAGCGATTTTAACCCTGATAGTTTTACAGAAAAAATTTCAAAAATTTTATCCAATCAAGAAAAAGTTCAATAAATGAATTGGAAAAAAATTACAATTGTTTTAGTGATTGTAGCTGTTATTTGTATGGCAGTAATTTTTTTAGTTGTTAAAAACGATAATCAGGTCGAGTATATTACTGCTTTTGCGGAAAGAGGGGAATTAGTGCAAACCGTTAGCGAAGTAGGGACTGTAAAAGCAGCGCGTGAAATCGAGTTAAATTTTTTTCAAACTGGAAAATTAGAAAAAATATTAGTTAAAATCGGAGATAAAGTTAAAGCCGGCCAAGTGTTAGCAGAATTAGATTATACTTCTTTAAACATTAAAGAAGAAGAAGCTATAGCAAACTTAGGAGTAGCTCAAGCTAATTTAAATAAAATTTTAGCTGGAGCCACAGCAGAAGATGTTGCAGTTAAGCAAGCAAATGTTGATCAAACTAAAGCGGCTTATTTAGCGGCGTCCGATGAGCTAGGAAAAGTAAAAAAATCAGTTTCAGAAAGTATTAGCCAGGCTGAAAAAACTTTAGCTGATTTAAAATCTGATAGTGAAAGTAATATTACTGCCTTTGAGCAGTCGGTTATTACTGCTCGTAATAATTTAACCAATACTAAAACAACTTACCAGCAATCAATTGATAATGAGAAAGAAGATTTGTTAATAATTATTGAGGATAAATTAACAGACGCGAATACCTCCCTTGATTATATTAATACCTTGCTGACTGATAGTGATGTAAAAAATGTTTTAAGTATTAAAAATACCTCTTATTTGAGTTTAACAAAAGATTCAAGAAGCGAGGCCTTAGCTTTTCTCGATACGGCAGAAAAAAGTTTAACTAATGTAAAAATAGATAAGACAACTTCTAAAGTTAATAAGGCAATGAGCGACGCTTTAATTGGTTTAGAAAAAACATACGAAGCTTTAAATTATTGTTATAGCGCACTTGAAAATACTATTACAACTTCTGAATTTACCCAAACTGAATTAGATACCTTTAAAACTAATATCGACACATATTTATCAACTACAAATACAGGAATATCAACAGTTAAAACAGCCGATCAAGATTATCAGTCCTCCATGCTTACTTATAATACGAAAGTGGCCGCGGCTGAAGATAGCTTAGCAGAAGCTGGAGCTAAGCTTGATGATGCAATTAATACCGCCACTAATAATTTAGCCACTGCCCGAGTGTCTGGTGATCAACAAACTGCTCAAGCCCAGAGTAAAGTTAATAATACCCTTGAGACCTGGTCAGTCGCTAAGACTGAATTAACTAAACTTAAATCTTCTGCTAGGACTGAGGACGTCGCCTTAGCTCGAGCCCAGGTTAAGCAAGCCGAAGCCTCGATTAATTTAATAAAAAATCAAATTGAAGATAGTATAATTAAAGCGCCGATCGATGGTAATATGATAAAGGTTAATTATGAGATTGGTGAACAAGTAGTAGCTGCTAAATCGGTTTTTAGTATGTTGAGTGAAAATAATTTTGAAATTGAAGTTGATGTTTCAGAAGCTGATATTGCAAAAATAAATGTTAATAACCAGGCGGAAATTACTTTAGATTCGTTTGGCGCAGACGTAGTTTTTAACGGGTTAGTTTCTTTTATTGAGCCGGCCGAAACAGTTATTCAAGATGTAATTTATTATAAAGTAAAAGTTCAGTTTATAGATCCATTAACTAAAATAAACAATGTTAAATCAGGCATGACCGCTAATATTACGATTACGACCGCGCAAAAAAGCGGAATAATTTTTATACCTGGACGGGCGATAATTGAAAAGAATGGCGGAGATAAGTATGTACGGTTATTAACTAAAGGAGAAGTAAAAGAAACTCCAGTAAAAATTGGAATAAGGGGTGATGAAGGTGTGGTGGAAATATTAAGCGGCCTAAAAGAAGGCGATGAAGTAGTAACTTCGGTAAAAGAAAGTAAATAAAATTATTTATTAATAATATACTAATATGAATAGAGAAAAATTTAATTTTAACCCAGAAAATATATTACCAAATAAAGATGAAAAATCTAGGTGGGAAAATAAAAAATTTAAGAAAGCAGATAAAGTAGTTAATGAAGTATCAAAAAGGTTTGAAGGATACTTTAGTTAATTTAAAAATATGACAGAAAATAATTATAAACAAAAATTATCAGATTTATTAGTTAATTCAAAATTAGGCCAGGATCAAAGACTGCTTTGGGATTTATTTTTAAAATTTTCTCAGCCTGATGAGGATGAGGCCGTTTATGAAGCAGCTGAGGAAAGTACAGAGAATTTAGAGTTGCTGACTACTCATTTGCGAGATAAAGTTTGGGAAATGAAGAAAAGAAATAAGAAAGCCTGGAAAAATTTATTAGCTGAAGAAGAAAGGTTTGCTGATATTATAAAATAATTATGTTAATTAAAGTAGAAAATTTTAAAAAGGAATTTCATAATGAAGAGGTCGTGACTAAAGTTCTGCACGGCCTTTCTTTTAGTATTGACCAGGGTGAATTCGTCGCTATTATGGGTCCGTCTGGCTCAGGAAAATCAACCCTAATGCATATTTTAGGATTATTAGATCGTGCTACTAGCGGTACTTACGAATTAGAAGGAAAAGATGTTACTCATTTAGACGATAACCAATTAGCAAGACTGCGAAACGAAAAAATCGGTTTTGTTTTTCAAGCTTTTAATTTACTGCCGAGAACAACAGTTTTAGATAATGTTAAATTACCCTTAACTTATTCGGCTTTAAAGTTTAATAAGGAGGAGCAAGCAAAGAAAGTTTTAGTTAAAGTCGGTTTAGGCCATCGCTTAGAATATTTTACTAACCAGATTTCAGGCGGAGAAAAGCAGAGAGTAGCCATCGCTCGAGCTTTAGTAAATGAACCTTCGGTAATTTTTGCTGATGAGCCAACTGGCAACCTTGACTCAAAATCCGGCATGCAAATTATGGAAATTTTACAACATTTAAATAACGCCGGAAATACAATAGTAATGGTTACCCACGAGACTTATACTTCTGAGCATGCGAAAAGAATAATTAAGATTATAGATGGCTTAATTGTTAATGATTATCTCGTAGAGAATAGGAGGGTTGCCAAAGATGGAATATCGCTTAAGTAGTAAAGATTATTAGAATTGTTAAGAAATTTGGGATATTAAAGTCGAAGACAATCGTGGAGATTATAATTATTTTACTAATCAGGCAAAAATGTTTTCTTTAATTATACAATCTATCCGAACTTCAGTAACCGCACTTCTGGCTAATAAAGCGAGGAGTTTTTTGACTATGCTTGGAATTATTATTGGCGTGGGAGCAGTAATTATTATTATGGCAGTAGGCGCTGGAGCGCAAAGCCTAATTTTAAATCAAGTTGCCTCTTTGGGTACGAATTTAGTCGGAGTGGTACCGGGCGGCTCGGAAGAAGAAGGGCCGCCAGCTTCAATGATGGGTATAGTTATCACTACCTTAACTTATGAAGACGCGCTAGCGGTGAAAGAAGAAAAAAATGTTAGAAATATTACTGATATTGTCTCTTACACAAAAGGAGTTGGGACGGTTAGCTGGCGCGCAAATTCATATGACACAAATTTAAGTGGTTGTACTTCTGGCTACCTAGCGGTAGAAGACGGAGAGGTGGAAAAAGGGCGTTTTTTTACCAAAGAAGAAGAAAAAAATTTATCTCGAATAGTAGTTTTAGGCAGTACGGTAAAGAATGAGTTATTTGGAGAATCAGAGGCAGTCGGGCAAAAAATAAAGCTCCAGAAACATACATTTGAAGTAATCGGAGTAATGAAGGAAAGAGGAACAGTCGCTTTCCAAGATTATGACGACCAAGTTTTTATTCCTTTAAAAACGATGCAAAAATTAATTGCCGGAGTAAATCATTTAGGCTTAATAAGGATAAAAGTAAACGGCGAAGAAAATATTGAACAAGTAATAGAGGATATTAAATCGCTCTTGCGCGAGCGGCACGATATTAATGATTCAAGCGGAAAAAGTGATGATTTTACTGTTCGCAGTGCGGCAGAAGCATTAGATATGATTGAAACCATAACTAATGCTTTACGTTATTTTTTAGCCGCCATGGCCGCCCTATCCTTAATTGTCGGCGGTATCGGAATTATGAATATTATGTTGATAAGCGTAACAGAAAGAACGCGTGAGATCGGTTTACGAAAAGCTATTGGCGCAAATAATAATAATATTTTAAGCCAATTTTTAGTTGAGGCAGTTACCTTGACATTACTTGGAGGAATTATCGGTATTATCGGCGGTTCGATAGTAGCTTTTATTATTGCCATAGGGGCAAAGTTATTAGGTTATGATTGGGCCTTTGTTGTTTCTTTCTTTTCGATTATATTAGCGGTTTCAGTTTCAAGTTTAGTAGGTTTAGTTTTCGGTTTATATCCTGCGCGAAAGGCCAGCAAGTTAGAACCAGTTGAAGCATTAAGGTATGAATAGTATTGAATTATGAATGTGAATTTAAAAATTATGAATTTTTTTTCAACAATTCAAATCGCTTTGCGAGCGATGAAAGCAAATAAAGTAAGAACCGGTTTAACTATTTCAGGCATGGTAATCGGTATTGCCTCCGTAATTATTGTTTTTTCTACTGGCGAAGGCATCAATGGGCTTATTTTGGGCCAAATTGAAAATTTTGGCGGGAGTGATTTGTTTGAGACTGAAATAAAAGTGCCAAGTAGTAAAAAGGGCAGTGCAAGCGAGCAGGAAAGCGTGGCTGCTTTAGTCCAGGGTGTACAAGTTACTACTTTATCGCTTGAGGATATGGATGATATAATGAAATTGCCAAACGTAAAAAACGGTTATGCCGGCATCTTAGATCAAGAGCAAGCAAGTTTCGGGAATGAATTGCGTCGAGCAATGGTTTTAGGCGTAACTAGCTCTTATTTAGACGTAGATCAAACAGAAGTTGATTATGGCCGTTTTTATACCGAGGCTGAAGATAAATCGCTCGCTCAAGTAGTAGTCTTAGGTTATAAAATTAAAGAGAAATTATTTGGCGAATCAGATCCAATTAATAAATCAATTAAAATAAGAAAAACTAAATTTAGAGTTATCGGTGTAATTAAAGAAAGGGGAGCAGTAATGAATTTTGACTTTGATAATATTATTTATGTCCCGGTGAGAACGTTGCAAAAAAAAGTTATGGGTATTAATCACGTTCAGTATATAATGCATCAAGTATATGACGTAAATTTAATTTATGAAACTACTGAAGAAGCGCGTTATATCTTAAGAGAAAATCATAATCTTCCCCAGCCGACTGCGGATAGAACTGATATGTTTGACACCGGAAAAGATGATTTTCGGGTTGTTACTATGTTAGAATCAATGGAAATTATGGATACGGTGACCGGAGCAATAACTTTATTATTATTGGCAATTGTGGCAATTTCTTTAATTGTTGGTGGGGTGGGCATATTAAATATAATGTACGTTGTAGTAACCGAAAGAACGGCTGAAATCGGTTTAAGAAAAGCAGTCGGAGCTAGATTTCGTGATATTATGCTGCAATTTTTAATCGAATCAGTCATCGTAACAGTTTTAGGCGGTATAGTCGGTGTAATATTTGGATTTTTTATTTCTTTATTAATATATTTTGGAGCTAGTTCTTATGGCCTAGATTGGCGATTTTCTATACCTCTTAAAGCTTATATAACTGCCATAGGTTTTTCAGCGATTTTTGGAATTGCCTTTGGGATTTATCCAGCCAGAAAAGCGGCAAAACTAGAACCAGTTGAAGCATTAAGAAACGAATAATTTACCCTCACCCCACCCCTCTCCCACTCCTGTTGTCGTGGGAGAGGGAGTTAACTATTTATCTTCGCTGCTTTTAATCTTCTGCTTTATGCCTTGCTAGATAGATAGCAGTATTTTTGATATGAGTAAGAAAAGTAAAATACAATTAGCTAAAGAATTTAGAAAAAATTCAACTAATTCAGAAAAATTAATGTGGAACGAGATAAGAAATAGACAGTTTATGAATTTAAAATTTAGAAGACAGCATCTGATAGATGGGTATATAGTAGATTTATATTGCCATGAGTTAAAACTCGCGATTGAAGTTGATGGTGGAATACATAATAGTATTAATCTGATAGAAGAAGATATTGAAAGACAAAAAATAATTGAAAAAAATAATATTAAATTTTTCAGAGTAAAAAGCGAAGACATTGAATTTAATATTAAAGAAGTTATAAAAAGATTAAAAATTTATATTAATAATATAAGAGATAAAAATTAATTTCCCTCACCCTAACCCTCTCCCACTCCTGTTGTCGTGGGGGAGGGAATTATATTTATAATTTATAGAATATAGATTTAATTACTGCTCCCTCTCCCACTTTAGCAAAAGGGGGAGAGGGCGGGGGTGAGGGGAAAAAGGCAAAATAAAAAAGGCTAGTTTTTTCAAACTACGCCTTTGTTGCTTTAGGATTTGAGTATATATCCAAAAGATATTAAATCTTTTTCTATTTGAGAGATTTTTTCAGAGAGAGAGAATCTAATAATTGACGGGATTTTTCTTTTATCTCTTTGGCAGCGGTAAGAACTGTATCATTTATTATTTTTTTTATTGCTATGCTAATTTCTTCGTCAGAAGATCCTGCTATTTCCCTCCAATTAAAATCTAGTCTATAAGTGCTTATTTTGGGGAAATAGTGAATTTGCACATTTACTTGTTTATCAAAAAGATCAATAACTAACTCTACTTTTTGTATAGGTTGCCTTTTTGCTACTTTTATTATTTTTTTCAATTTCATTGGCAATCTATTACGTCTTCTGTTCACTTCATCTTTAAAGGCCTTGGGATAAGATTGTAATTCCTTATAGTTTAAAATCGCTCTTCTTTTCGTGCTAGACTGCCAAATACTCGTAATTACTACTTTCATCTCCCCCCCCTAAAAATGAAATATTATTACATTTTTGAAAAAGCAAAAATCGTCTATATTTAATTTAAGACAGTATTTGCTATTTGTCAAATAATGAAAAAAATGCAAAAAAAGATCACTTGTTAAATAAATAGATTTCTGTTATATTATAAGAGTTAAAATTCATATTATACCGCTAGGCTACCTATTCATTTTTTTAATCCTTATGTTTAAATTTTCAAAGTCAAAAGACATTAATTTTGCTAATATTTATAATAAGGCTGAAAATTTAATTAATTCGATACCGGCAATAAAAAAAAGAAGGCGTCGGAAAAGAATATTTAAATTTTTTAAATTTTTTTCTTTAGGAATTATCGTTTTTATCTTATTATTTATAATAATTTTTAGTAGCCAAATTTTAAATTTTAAAAATATTTACCAAGAGGTGTGGTCAGGTAAAAACGACTTAGAACAGGCGGTCAACTTAGTAAAAAGACAGGAATTTAGCCCAGCGATCGTATTAACCGGACGAGCAGAAACAAAATTTAATAATGCGATAAGTAATTTAGAGGAGGTAAGAGAAAATTTTATATTTAGTAAACTTAACCTAGGGAAAAAGCAGATAAATGATGTTGAATATTTAATAAAAACAGCAGAAATTTTATCTAAAGCTATAAAAACTGGTGCGGTAATCGGGGAAAGACTTGATAATGTCGTTACTGGTCGAATAGCCCAAAGCTATTCAAAATTTAAACTAGAAGAAAAACAGGCGATTTTAAAATTAATTTATGAATCAGGGCCGGAACTGACCGGGATAAAAGCAAACTTAGATTTAGCTTATTTAAATTTAGAGCAAGTTAAGGGCAATATTTTATTTTGGCCGCTAAAAAACAAAATAGAAGAATTAAAGCTTAATTTAAAAGAGGGGAATAATTTATTAGCAAAAGTTATACCATTGACTGATATGCTTCCTGTTATTGCCGGGTATCCTAATAAATCTACTTTTTTAGTTATGTTTCAAAATAGTGACGAGCTTCGTCCAACCGGAGGTTTTTTAGGCACCTACGGGATATTAGAAATAATGAGTAGCGATATAATCCGGTTCGATACTCATGATATTTATCATCTGGACATGCCAGTAAAAGACAGATTTAAAGTACAACCGCCAGCTCCATTAAAAGAGCACTTAAAACTTGACGGTTGGTACATGAGAGACGCTAATTGGTCACCTGACTGGCCAGAATCAGCTAAACAAATTGCCTGGTTTTATGAACAGGAAAATAAATTACTCCCAGCAAAAAATCAAATAAATAATTTTTCCGGTCAATTTTCCGGAATAATAGGTATTACGCCGAAACTTGTGATTGATTTATTAACCCTTACTGGCCCGATAATTTATGAAGACATAGAGTATAATCAAGAAAATTTTTTGGACTTACTACAGTACCGGGTTACTGGTGAAGGGTATGTTGATCTAGGAGTTCCTTCTTGGCAAAGAAAAGAAGTGATTGGCAATATTTTAGAAGAAATAAAAATAAGACTCTTGGATTTGCCGGCTAGCCAGTGGGTAGATATCATAAAAGTTATTGACAATAATATTTTAGAAAAAAACGTATTAGTTTATTTTAATGATAGTCAATTGCAGGCTTTTGCAAAAAATTTAGGTTGGGCCGGAGAAGTAAAAGAAACGAGTAATGATTATTTAATGGTCGTTGACGCAAATTTAGCTTCTTTTAAAACTGATGCGGTAATGTCAAGAAGTATAGATTATAATATAGAAGAAAGCATTAATGGGCTTTTCGCAAAATTGTCCATTAATTATAAACATAACGGCCAATTTGATTGGAAAACTACTAGATATAATTCTTATACTCGCATTTATGTTCCGTCAGGTAGTGAGTTAATAAAGGTTGGGGGATTAAATAAAGAGGATGTACAAACAAAAGATGAGTTAGGCAAAACTTATTTTGGCGCTTTTATTAGCATTGAACCTGGTGAAATTAAAAGTATTTACCTTGAATATAAATTACCCGAAACTATCAAAGATGATATTATTAATAAAGATTTTTATCAATTATTAATTCAAAAGCAGCCTGGGAATAATGTAGAAAGTCTATTAGTTGACTTAAACTTCATTCAGGGTATAAAATCATATAGTCCGACAGGGTTTTATCTTAAGCAGGATAGCGATAGCAAAATAAGATGGGAAACTGATTTAAAAACAGATAAAGGGTTTAAAGTAATTTTCGATTGACGACCTGCCTTGCCCTGCATACCGGCAGGCAGGTTTGCGATTGTCGATTTAAATAAAATTTAAAAAAAAGTTTAATAAATCAGAATGGTTAATTTTATATAATTTGTAAATGGAAGAGTTTTTTAAAAAGAATAAAAACTGTAACAAGAAAACAAGTTTATCCTAAATTACTAAAAAAATAAAAAATAGATAATAAAAATTAGTTAAATCGAAAATCGACATTCGAAAATCGTAATTCCAAAATATGTTTATTAAGCGCATAGGAATAGACTTAGGGACAACTTACACTTTAGTTTATCTTCCTCGCCGGGGGATCGTTATTAATGAGCCAAGCGTGGTGGCAGTCTCAATGGAAGATCGAAAAATATTAGCGGTAGGCAACGAAGCTAAAGACATGCTAGGCCGAACACCTGACACAATTATTGCTTTAAAACCGCTTAAGGATGGGGTAATCGCTGATTATCGGACTACCGAGGCAATGCTTAGATATTTTATTAATAAAACTTTAGGCGGAATAAGGTTATTTCGGCCTGAAGTTATGGTAGCAGTGCCAGCCGGCATTTCTTCGACCGAAAGGCGGGCAGTGACAGAAGCGACAATTGCTGCGGGCGCCAAGGCCGCTTATATTATAAAAGAGCCAATCGCGGCCGCGATTGGAGCGGATATTCCGATTGGTTCGGCTAGCGGTCACATGATAATAGATATCGGTGGCGGAACAGCTGAGATGGCGGTAATTTCTTTAGGCGGGATAGTCGCCTCTACTTCAGTCCGGGTCGGCGGCAATAAGTTTGATGCCGCTATTTTAGAGTATATTAGGAAAAGATACAATTTAGCTATCGGCGAAAGAACCTCTGAAGAGATTAAAATTAATATTGGATCAGCCTTATTTTTAGAAGATAAATTATCTATGGAAATTCGTGGGCGAGACATAATAACCGGCTTACCACGAAGCATTACCGTAACCAGCAATGACGTGACTGAAGCAATCCAGAATGAACTTGAAGCAATTATTAATTCAGTTAAAAGAGTTTTACATGAAACACCCCCGGAGTTAGCCGCTGATATTATGGACAAGGGGATGGTATTATCCGGAGGCAGTTCATTACTTAGAAACATTGACCAGCTACTTTCACGCACAATTGGGGTACCAGCTTATGTTGCTGATGAAGCCTTATTATGCGTAGCTAAGGGAACGGGCATTGCCTTAGATAATCTTGATTCATATAAAAGAAGTATACTGGCGACAAAATAATACAATGCGAAAACGCTAATGAATGCGAAACTACGAAAATGCGAAAAATATTGATTTGCTTTCGCATGTTCGTAGTTTCGTATATAAATTCGTTGTTTTGCATTATTAATATATGATTATTGGAATTGACGCAAGCCGAGCTAACCGCGATCATAAAAGCGGAACCGAATGGTATTCTTATTATTTAATTAGATGGTTAGCAAAGCTAGACAATAAAAATCAATATATATTATATACTGATATGCCCTTAAAGGGAGGTTTATTAGATTTAACGACTAAACAACATTCCCTCAAGGATGAAGTAGATAGCGGAATAAAATATGATAATAAAGGTTTCCAAATATTGAAAAGTCCATTTAATAATTTTAAGGCCAAAGTACTAAAATGGCCTTTTTATTTTTTTTGGACGCTTGGCCGGATGTCATGGGAGATGTTAAGTCATCGCCCGGATATATTATTTATTCCTGCTCATACTTTACCTTTATTCCATCCTAAAAAAACAATTATAACAATTCATGATATTGCTTTTGAAAGAGATAGATATTTATACCGGCAAGATTATATGGGACCGGAGGATAAGTTGTTTAGAAAAGTAATCGGATTTTTTGTCAGAATTTTTACTTTAGGCAAATACAGCGCTAATACGATTGATTATTTAAGTTGGTCGACTCGCTACGGCCTAAAACATGCAAAAAAAATAATAACTGTATCAAATTTTTCAAAACAGGAGATGCTTGATATTTATGGCGCAAAAGATGATAAAATTAAAGTGATTTACAATGGATATAATAAATATTTATATCGTAAAATTGAAGATAAAAAGCAGATAGCTAACGTTTTAGATAAATACGGAATTAAACAGCCATATATATTGTATGTAGGCAGGATTGAGAAGAAAAAAAACACTCCTTTTTTAATTGAAGCTTTTGCTATTGCTGAAGAAAAGTTGAGAGATAAAAATTTAAAATTAGTATTAGTAGGTGACGCCAGTTTTGGTTATGATGAAGTAAAGTACGTTATCCAGGAATTTAATATTGATAATAAAGTCATAATGCCCGGCTGGATTGATGAAGAAGATGTGCCATATATTTATAACGGTGCCGAGGCTTTCATTTTCCCGACAAAGTATGAAGGGTTTGGCATTCCAGTTTTGCAGGCGATGGCCTGTCAGGTGCCGATTATTGCTTCTGACATTCCCGTGTTAAGAGAAGTAGCGGGCCAGGCGGCTAAATATTTTAATCCCTACGATATTAAATCAATGGCGGAGGCTATTGAGGAAATTATACAAAATAAAAATTTAAGACAGATATTAGTAGAAAATGGGAAAGACAAGATTAAAAATTATAATTGGGAAAAAACCGCTGAGCAAACATTAAAAGAAATTATTGATTTATAATTATATTTTGAATAAGTTCACTTACATTTTGGACTGCGAAGCAGGACAAAATGCATGAAAATAGGGTTTAAATATAAATATTGCTATGGTTTTGACAGGATGTATAATTATGGATTAAAACATTTTAATCCTAATTATATGATTACAG
>JBDRCJ010000122.1:0-5334 GCA_043821805.1 Patescibacteria group bacterium | reverse complement strand
AACTAAATTTGAATTATACAGCAAATGCCTAGCCTTCCTTAATCCGCAGGAAGAGGATTTTGGCATTACGGTTGTTGAGGCTATGGCTTCAGGACGGCCTATTATCGCTTTTAAAAAGGGCGGGGCTACAGAGACTGTAGTTGAAGGAAAAACAGGAATTTTCTTTAATAATCAGGCTCCGGAAGATATTATAGAAGCTGTTAAAAATTACTATAACCATCACTGGAATTCAAAAGAAATTCGAGAACATGCCGAGAAGTTTTCATTAGAGAAATTTAATAGAGAAATTAAAGCATTTATAGATATTGAGTGGCATAAATTTAAAGAAACTTTATGATTAAAATTATTAAAACAGCTGGCATGCTTGTTTATAATGAAAATAAAGTTTTATTAGTGAAGCATAAAGAGGGGGCCAAACATCAGACCGGGGTGTATGGTTTACCGGCTGGGAGTGTAGAAAAAAATGAAAGTAAAATCAACACTGCTATTCGCGAACTTAAAGAAGAAACAGGCCTACTAGCTGATAAAAATAAAGTAATTAAAATTCCTAATTTTATATAGGTTTTATTAGAAGAAAAGACGGTTTTAGGATATTTCCGTTTAAAATTTTTTTATGTAAAGCATATTCCGGAGAAATAAAAGAAGATGAGGAAAATATTCCAGAATGGGTAAATATTGAAAATCTAGAAAATTACAATCTTTTACAAAATACAGCTAAAATAGTAAAAGACGGATTGTCTTATAGATAATTATGAGTTGGTTTACTTTTTCAATATTGTCATTAATTTGCTACGGAGTGCAGAATTTTTTATTTAAAATGTCGGCTGAAAGGAAGTATAACACGGCTTGGATTACTTTTTCATTCATGGGGACAGTGGCGATAACCAGTTCAATTTTCTTTCTATTCTTTGAAAAACAAATATTTAATTATAAAGTATTGTTATTGTTAGGCTTATTGAATTCTGCCGCTTTTCTAGCTAGCACTATTTTTAAAATTGAAGGGTTAAAATACATTGATACTAGCATTTTATATCCAATAACAAGACTAAAAGCCGCGCCAGTAATATTTTTTTCATTAATTTTATTTAAAGACCAGCTTAGTCTAAATCAGTTTATCGGATTAATTGTCTCAATCATAATAATGGTTTTATTAACTAGCAATAATAATAAAGAAAAGGTAGAAAAAAATAAATATAAAAAAGGAATTTTATTAGCATTATTGGCTTTATTCTTTGGGGTTATCGGCAGTTTTACATCAAAATTTGGGGCAATTTCAACCGGAATTTTTAGTTTTATGGCTGTTTCTTACTTTTTTAATTCAGCCTTTTCTTTATTATTAATAAAAAAGCTGGAAAAGAAAGATGAAAATTTAAATACCAAAGGAGCAGTAACTACAGGTTTAATAATAGGAGTAATAAATTTTTTAGCTTTTTATTTGTTTCTTAAGGCTTTAGCAATCGGCCCTCTTTCAATTATTAGCTCTATGGTTGGCTTATCTTTTTTAATTACTATAATTTTATCAGTATTTATTTATAAAGAGAAAATTACTTCAAGAAGAATCATGGGAATAATTTTAGCCGCCGCGGCTGTAATTTTAATGAGAGGCTAGTAATTGTCAGATATCAAAATACTTATAACCTATAACCTATTTCTTATATTTATCTCCTGAACTTGGAGTTATAAGTTATATAGATTTTACAACATGAAAATTGGAATTGACATTAGAACATTAATGGGCAAGGAGTATAGCGGAGTAGAGGAATATACATATAATTTAGTTAAGGAGATTTTAAGGCTGGATAAAAATAATGAATATAAATTATTTTACAATTCATATAGCGATGTAAGCCATAGAATCCCGAAATTTGAAGGAGCAAATATAGAAATAATTAATACTAGATATCCTAATAAAATATTTAACTACATAATGCAAAAGATATTTAGTTGGCCGAAGATAGATAAAGTATTAGGAGGAGTAGATATTTTTTGGTCTCCGCATATTAATTTTACTACTCTATCAAAAGAATGCTATAATGTTCTTACTATATGTGATTTATCTTTTTTGCTTTATCCTGATTTTTTTAACTTGCGAAAAAGGTTATGGCATAATATAATAAACGTAAGAAATCTAATAAGTAGATTTGACAAAATCATTGCAATATCAGAAAATACTAAAAATGATATAAAAGAGTTAAGCGGTGTGGACGAAAGAAAAATTAAATTAATTTATCCCGGCATAAGCAATAAATATAAAATAATTGAAATAAATGATATCGGCTTAAGAGAAGTGAAGAAAAAATATAAATTAGGAGATAAGTTTATTCTATTTATTAGCACTTTAGAGCCTAGGAAAAATATAGTTGGAATTATTAAGGCTTATAATAAGTTAAGGGCAGAGAAAAATGAATTCCATGAAATAAAGTTAATAATTGCAGGTAAAAGGGGGTGGAAAGATAAAAGTATTTTTAAAGAATGGCAGAAATCAAAATATAAGAATGATATTAATTTTTTAGGCTATATTCCGAATAAAGACAAGGTATCTTTATATAACTTAGCAAGCGTTTTTATATATACTTCATTTTATGAAGGTTTCGGATTTCCCCCCTTAGAAGCAATGGCCTGCGGCACTCCGGTTATAGCTAGCTATTCCTCAAGCTTAAGCGAGGCTTTAGGCAAAGCGGCTTTAATGGTTGACCCCTATAACACAAAAGATATTTCTCAAGCGATAAAATTAATTATAGGCGATCATAAGCTAAGGGGTTTTTTAATAGAAAGCGGCCTTGCGCGAGCGGGAAAATTTACTTGGGAGATTGCCGCTAAAAAGTATATAGATATATTTAATAAAAAATAATATTTAAAATATTTAGTTAAATTAATAAAATTTAAAATTATGGATGAATTAGCATCAAAATCTTTAAGGCAGGAAACTGCCGGTAAATTTACAACAGGAGGGGAAAAAAAGACAACCACAAAGGCGTTAGATCTAATTATAATTGGCTCTATTTCCTTGTCTTTTTTTCTTTGCCCTTTATTTTTTACAGGTTTAGTAGCGCAAGGAGTTGGTTTTGAAAAAATGATATTATTTTATTTTCTTGTTCTTCTTGGCGTTGTTGCCTGGGTGACTAAAGGAGTAATTCAAGGTGAGTTAGAGCTTAAAAGAACCCCTCTTGATTGGCCGATTCTGGCTTTAATCTCAACATTCGTCATATCAACAGTTCTCTCTATTAATTCAAAAGACAGCCTAATTGGCTCATATGGGAATTCAACAAAAAGCTTAGTCGCGGTTTTTATTTTTATTTTATTCTATTATTTAGTAGTAAATAATTTAGATTGTAAAAAAATAAAAATTGCATTTTGGTCATTGGTAGCTTCGGTTTCATTTGTTGCCATATATTCCCTTTTACAGTTATTAGGAATATTTATTTTACCGCTTAGCTTTACTAGCGCGGTTACTTTTAATCCGCTTGGCTCATTATCAGGCTTAACTATGTTTTTGGTAATTTCGCTGCCATTGCTTGTCGTTGGCATGACCCAGATAAAAGAAATTTTTCCGACATTAAATAAAACATTGTTAATAGCCTTAAAAATAATTATTAGCATAATCGCTTTGATTAGTTTAATAATTCTAGCATTTCTAAATGGATTTACTTTTTGGCCGGCCGCAATCGTCAGCATGGTAATAGTATTAATGTTTTTTTTATCAAAAATAATCACTGTAACTAGCAATAACCTGGTAATTCCTTTAGCTTCCTTTTTGCTCCTAATTATTTTTTTAGTATTAGGAAATTTTAATATAATAGATTTGAATTTACCGGCTGAAGTAAGTTTATCAAGGGGAGCCTCATGGGATATTGCTAAAAGCAGTTTGATGGAAGATCCTATTTTCGGATCAGGCCCATCTACATTTTATTACAGTTTTTCAAAGTTCAAAGGGCCCGAATTTAATGCTTCACCGTTATGGAACGCACGCTTTAATAATGCCAGCGGCATATTATTTGAATTATTAGCAACAGTTGGAATTTTAGGAACTTTAGCTTTTATAGTATTGATATTAATTGCTTTATCAATATGCTTCTTAACTTTAATAAAAATTAAAGTTAAAGAAATTCATTCAATCGCCTTGGCGTTATTTGCCAGCTGGGTTACGGTTATTATTTTAGCTTTGTTGCTTACACTTAATAATTCTTTGCTATTATATTCTTTATTAATTTCAGTCTTAGCCATTTCTTCAGCGGTTGTGCTTTATCCGGAAAGATTTAAAACATTAAAGCTGTCTTTTAGGGCATCTCCTAAATACGCCCTAGCCTTAGCGGCCATTTTTTTATGCGTAAGCGCCGGAGTTGTTGTCCTATTTACAATGGGATTAAAGATATATTTAGCAGATATTTACGCGAAAAAGTCGTTAATAACGGAGGATGTTAATGAAAAAATTGTTAAATTAAATAAATCCGTGGAATTATATCCCTATGAAGATGGTTACTACTTAGAATTAGCTAATCATTACATGACTTTAGCTAACCAAGAAGCACAAGGCGCGAAAGATCAAGCGATAATTGAGAATAATTTAGCTAAAGCGATTGAATTAGGAAAAAAGGCGATAGAAATCGCGCCGAACAAGGCAAGCAATAATGAATTAATGGCTTTAATATATGAAAATGCCAGCTTTTATACCAGGGGCGCGTTAGAATGGGCAGAAAATTTATACAATAAGCTATATGAGCTGGATCCTGATAGCCCTGTCCCGAGTTTACGCATCGCTTTAATTAATATGGCGCGAGCAAACGCAGAGCAGGACCAGGATGAAAAAGAATTCTATATTAATGAAGCCATAAAGAAGTATGATGAAGCAATAGCTAAGAAGAACGATTTATCATCAGCTTATTATGGCAAGGCCATAGCTCAAGAAAATTTAAGTGATAATGATGGAGCAATTGAACAGCTTAAAAAAGCGGTTATACTTGCTAGAAACAATGTTGACTATCGATTTGAATTAGGCAGATTATATTTTAACAGAGGTGTAATCAAGCCTAATTTATCGCAAACCGCAACTGATGAAATAACAGAAGAGGAATTAACCGATGAAGAAGGGGAAGAGGGCGAAGAAGAATTAAGCGTTGAATCAGATCAAGCAGGAGTTGCTATAAGCCGTAATGATGATTTAACCATGTCAGAACAGATTTTCCTAAGCATCCTGCAATTAAATCCAAAACATGCTAATGCCCTGTATAGTTTAGCTTTACTTTATCAGAAGATAAATGAGATAGATAATGCAAAAATTGTTGTTAAAGAATTATTAAATGTAGTTCCAGATGAACCGACAAAGCAGATTGTAAG
>JBDRCJ010000121.1:0-5342 GCA_043821805.1 Patescibacteria group bacterium | reverse complement strand
ATTAGAAAGATTTGGTGTTTGTTTGATAAGATAAATTCAAAATTACAAATTACAAATCACAAACAAATTCAAAATTCAAAATTCAAATCTCAAAATATAAATATAATTTTACATAAGACTATCAAAGGAGTTGGAGAAGATTTAGAAAAATTAAAATTTAATACAGCGATTGCGAAATTAATGACTTTGTCTAATGCGATTCAGGAACAAGGTTGTAAGCGCGAAGATTTTGAAAATTTTTTAATAATGATTTCGCCATTTGCTCCGCATTTAGCCGAGGAACTTTGGGCTAAATTGGGGAATAAAAAAAGTATTTTTAAAGAGAGATGGCCGAAATATGATCCGAAACTGGTAAAAGATGAATTAATAGAATTAGTAATTCAAGTAAATGGTAAGGTGCGAGATAGACTAGAAGAAAGAGCTAATATTAATGAAAAAGATGCGAAAGAGTTAGCCTTAAAAAGTGAAAAAATTAAGAAGTGGATTAGCGGTAAAAAGGTTATAAAAGTTATATTTGTAAAAGGAAAATTAGTCAATGTAGTGATAAAATAGGTGTTAGCTTTTAGCTGTTAGGTTTTAGCTTTCAGGAGGATAAATAAAATATTTTTATGGGAAATAAAATCCAGTCATATAAAGATTTAATAGTATGGCAGAAGTCAATCGAACTATCTTTAGAAATTTACCGAATAACTGAAATGTTTCCCAGGGAAGAAATATTTTGTTTGTCGATCCAAATGAGAAGATGTTCAATATCAATTCCTTCAAATATTGCGGAAGGAAGAGGAAGAGGGACGAGAAAAGATTTTGCTCATTTTTTACGAATTTCATTGGGTTCAAGCAATGAATTGCAAACTCAAATAGAGATAGCTAAAAGATTACCAAAAACTAAACATATAAATTTCAAGAAAGCGGAATTTCTTCTTGATGAAATTATAAAAATTTTAAATACTATTATTAAAAAATTAAATTTTCCTGAAAGCTAATAGCTATCAGCTTTTAGCTATTAGCTATAGCTTTTACTTGTTAGAAAAAATTCTGATCAAAAAAATATAGATCTTTTACAAATTATCTTTGCACATAGGAGGGAAATTATGGATATTTTTTTATTATTTAGCGGGCACAATTCTAAGTTTTATCACTACAGTGTCGTTTATTGTTTTTATTGCTACTTCCAGCGAAAAGGCAGGCATAGTAGGGTTGATAAGTTTGGTGTTAGTATTATTAATAATGGCATATTTTTCAATACCTAATAAAGAAAAAGCAATACCTAAAGTTAGAGAGAGTGGTTAAGTAGAAGAAATTTTTGAAACTCATAGGGATGCTCAAAGTCGAGTGTCCTTTTTTCTTTTCTATGTTATAATTTAATTAATTTTGAAAAAGTTACTAATAAAAAATTATTAAAATAATAATGTAGTAATTTAGGAAAATAATTTTATGGCGCACTATTTTAAAGGTAGAATTTCTCAAGGCTTTGTCGCCCTGTATTCAGGCCGGACAGTTTTAAGAGTAGCGGCGGGTTTAGTCGGTTTATTCCTGCCGATTTTTTTATACGAACTATTTAATTTAAGGATTCAGTATGTAATTTATTATTATTTAATTGGGCATTTACTTTACGGCTTGACAGTTGCCTGGGGTTGTAAATATTTAAATAAAATCGGCTTGCGCCGGTCTTTAAGAATTAGCATAATCTGGGGGTCTTTATATTATGTAATTTTTTATTTTTTAGGCCGGAGCGTGGGTGTCGGCGAGTTTATGGCTAATCAGAAAATAATAATATTAATTTGTTTTTCTATAGTTGTAATAACATTAGATCGGTTAATGTATTGGGTGCCGCTACATACTGATTTAGCCAAATTTACAAATAAAAAAAATCGGGCAAAGCAATTAAGCTTAATCGAGTCAACCGCAATTTTTTTACAGGCGGTTATGCCTTTAGTCGCCGGTTGGATATTAATTCGTTATAATTATAACGTATTATTTTTAATTGCAATTTTTATTTACCTTTCTTCCTTAATACCTTTTATGACTTTACCGCGGACAAAAGAGCGTTTTTCCTGGACTTACCGACAAACCTGGCGAGAGTTTTTTTCAAAAAAAAGAAGAAGTTTAATTTTTGCTTATATGGGAGATGGGGCGGAAAATGTAGTCGGTATTATAATTTGGCCGATATTTATCTGGGAATTGCTTTTAGGAAATTATTTTCAAGTCGGCGCATTAACTTCGTTAATTGTCGGTGTTACTATTATTTTACAGCTATTATTAGGCAAATACGCTGATATGAGTAGCAAGACAAAAATGATAAAAATAGGGAGTATTTTATATGCGTTTGGTTGGATATTTAAAATTTTTATTTTTACTGCTTTTCAGATTTTTATTGTTTCTACCTACCATAATTTAACTAAAATATTTGCCCGAACTCCTTTTGACGCCTTAAGCTATGAGATTGCCGCTGATCAAGGCCATTATGTTGATGAGTATACCGTGATTCATGAAATGGCGATCCAATTCGGCAAGGTCTTGATGTTAATTTTAATATTAACTCTGACGCTATTTTTTAATATTCAGTGGACATTTATTTTAGCGGCCCTAGCTTCTCTGACGATGAATTTTTTAGCTGATAGTCAGCTGATAGATAAAGGAAGAAACTCTAGGTAATTTTTTGAGATTTTTAAGACTTTTAGGATATTTGGGATAAAAAAAAGAAGGCGAGAATATATATTCTCGCCTTCTTTTTTAATATTTATAAATTCGTTAATAGCCAAGTTCCGTCAGGCTGTTTTTTTATATAAAAGTTAATTGGAACTTTATAGCCGCCTAAAGAAAAATAGACTTCAGTTGAATATATTTTTTGATCTTCTTCTGAGCTAGAAAGGGTTGCTCCGGATAAAATATTTCCCAGTATTAGCCGGCTATCAGCCGATAAAAAGTCCATAGTATATTCAACTGCTTTTTGCATTTCCGGAATAAAATAGCTAACCACTTCTGATTTATTTCCCTGTCTAATGGCATTAGCAGCGGCCGAAATAACTTGGTTAGCGGTTTGATTATTAGTTTCGTTATTAGCATTACAATTTGAGCAGACCGGGGTTTCTATGTAATATCCAGTTTTAATCTTAGTAATATTTTCATCAGTTATTCCTAAGCTTAAACTACGCATAATATTAAAAGCATCGCTCGGCCGGCTAAGAAAATATCTTTTTTGGTCTACTGGGTTAAGATACCAAGCTTGGCCAGCTTTTTCAACCTGTAAAAATATTTTACCTAAATTATTGTTTGTAAAATTTTCGTCAATATTTAATTTACCTTGTCCGAGAGGATTATAATCATTTAATATTTCTATTTTATCATTATAACCGTCATTGTCTGTGTCAGTTTTATTGGGATCAGTATCTAAGGCATTTTCTAAACGGTTAGCTAGTCCGTCATTATCATCATCAGCATCATTATAATTAATTATTCCAATAGGAATTTTATTTAAATCAGCGTTAGTAATGCCGATTCCTAAATTATTCATTAAACTAAAAGCATCAGTCGGCCGGCCTAAATAATATTTTTTCTGGTCTACTGGATTGACATACCAAGCTTCGCCGTGCGATTCAACCTGCAATAAAATCCGGCCAGCTAAAATCTGCCCTAAATTTTTTTGCGCTAAAACTGGTGTTAAAGTCAAGCAGATTAATATAATTGTTAGAGTAATTATTTTATTTAACATTTTATTTATTGAAGTTACTTAGATACGGAGCTTAGCTCCGGGTACCCGGAGCTAAGCTCCGTATCCTTCACAGAGCTTCGGGTATCCTAAGTTAAGCTTCGGAAGCTTTATTCTAATAAGTATTTCTCTATATCATCCTTTCTTTGTCCGCTTTCTCTAATAACTATATTAACATAGTTTTTATATTCATTCACATCTTCAAAATCTTTTAAAATAACATTCTTATTTCAAAGCGTTCCCTTTCTTAATCCTGCATAATCTTTATAGCTACTCCACGGCCAGTCTACGGTCTTAGTAATTTTATGTATTTCTGCGTTGCCGTTGATATAGCCAGAGAGATATTCTAAATAATTGTCAGTTTTAATTTGGATAGCCTTATAAGTCCCTTGGAAGAGCGAACCAGAACAATCGTATTTCTTATTAAAGCAATTAGTATATCCACCGCTTATTCTTTTCATAAATTTTAAAATTCCTTCCTTAACTAGTTGTTTTACTAAAAAATGATAATGATTAGGAATTAGGCAGTAGCAAATAATATCAACTAAGTTTGGCATGCTCATGAAACTTAGTTTCGGGTACCCGAAACTAAGTTTCACTCCTTTCGCTTCAGCTTGTCGTTTTTCATAATCTCTCTGTACGTCCGTTGATTCATTATTAAATTCTCTCATGCTTCTAATAAACCTGAAAAAATCCTTTTCATCCACAAAAATATTTCGCCTTTCAACACTCCGGTTGTAGATATGATAGTAATAATCGTTTTGGAATTTAAATTTACGCATTTAGAGACAATTTTTCTTAAATTTGCTATAATATTATTATAACAAAATATATGTATATACGGAAGAAAAAAATTATATTATTCTCAATTAGCATTATAGTAATAATTATTTTTGCATATTTTGGATATGGAATAAAGGAATATTTTGAATGGATAAAGATAAAACAAACTGTTGCAGATGGAGGATTTCCTTGGCAATGCGGAGTTTATGAGATGACTTTGGTGCAAGAAGGCTGCACTAGAAGTTGTGAAGGTAAATGCTGTTGTCCATTATGTGATCTACTTTGTGATATGAGCACACAAATAAACTTTTTAGGACAGGAAAATTGTAAAACAAATTTTGCCTGCGTGGCACGAGAAGTTATTCCAAAAGGCAGACCGCTAATAACCACAAGACAGGCTATCCTTGCTGGCACATCGAATTTAATAACAGCAAATGGTGTAGTAGCTACACAGTCAGTGGCTGCAAATAGAACTGAGAAAATAATAGACTGGTTTAATAAAGTTTACATTGCATTTTTTGAGTAAGATTGCAATTATGAAAATAATTGGAAAAACTAAAGAAATTTGTGATAAATATAACATAAAACCTGCCCGGTCAAAGGGGCAGAATTTTTTAATTAATGAGGAGGTTTATGAAGAGATAATAAAAGCGGCAGATTTGGAAAAGAGCGATATAGTTTTAGAGGTAGGGCCAGGCCTGGGTTTTCTTACAGAAAAATTAGCGAGTAGGGTAAAGAAAGTTATTGCAGTTGAGTTAGACGATAAGCTTATAAAGATTTTGCAGGATAGATTAAAAAAACAAGGAATAAGAAATGTTGAAGTTATCAATGGAGACATATTGAAAATTTC